>DAOURD010000190.1:0-4343 GCA_030625295.1 Desulfobacterales bacterium
TAATTTCCTCCTCGGTTCTTTCCGGCTTGATCAGTTACGATCCCCAAAGGCACAGCTTAAACCATACCTTGATGCCTTAGAAGAGAGAGAGATTCCATTCTATTTGACTACTGTAAGTGTAGGAAAACATACTTACCTGAGGGTGGTCCATGTTGTTGCGGATGAATTACAAATCCAGATCGATATGGCATTGGGGAGATTAGCCGAGGAGCTGAACGATTTTTCTGCGGAATTGGGAAGAGATTTTTGTATTCATCCAAAGAAAATACCAAAAGATGATCCGCTTGAAGGAGCAAAGTTCACTCTGGCCGATTTGTTAGTGAGTATTTCTAATGGAAGGTATGCATTTCTTGAGGAAGAGACGGCTGGCCAGCGATATAAAGGGGCTCACGGGGAAAATAGAAAAGGCCGTCCGTTTTCTCGCACATCAAAGGTCAATGGACTTCCGGTTAACGTGCGTGATCTCTTCAGAGAACTTTTCTTACCACGTATTCACCCCCTGCAAAACGATCTAAAAGGGAAAAACATGATTAGCCTGAAGGTCATCAAAACATCCCTGCCCGGCAAGGGGGAATATACCTGTTTTGCCATTGAAGAGAACTATCAGGAGGAACACGTATCTCTTGCTGAAAAACTGAAAGCGACCGGTAAAATTCTTACTTTTTTTGTGTACCATCAAAACGACAAAGCAGACCTCAACCGGTTGGCACAACTCGCTGCAAAAAATGAAATTAGAAGGCGGCAAGCTGAGGTTATGGATATCGCCAGATTGGAAAAAGAGGAAGCCACGAAACAATTAGCCCTGGAGGCCTCGGAAAAGATAGTTCGCCGCCGAAAATTTGCAGACATCAAGTACATTATTGATAATTTTGGATACAGCCAACATATACATCCTGTTATCTTACATAAAGACACCCTGGATAACTTTCGTTTTATCGACGAGACTGTAAACAGTATTGACCTTACCGACCATCCAGACCTCTCGCCTACAATAAAGGCTTTGATGTGGGCTGAAAGTTCCGGAAATCCGCGCGCGATATCGAGTGAAAATGCACGGGGCCCCCTTCAAGTAACCCTAAACGGTTATCTACATACTCGCAGAAAATTTGCGGAATTAATCAGAATGGCTGAGAGGGCGGAAATGGCAGAGAGGGATGGGCATTTGTCACAAGCACAAGAAATCTTTCCACTTTCAAGTCGAAGGCTTCTTGAAAATGCCTGGCGGCTGGTAGATCCGGGAACCGATTACAAGGAAGCGGCACAAAACCCGAGATTAAATATCTGCGAGGGGACCCTCCAGTTTTTGACAGACTATATCTTCTTTTCTCAACGATATATGAAAGCAAAACCAAAGGGGAAACGGTCTCTTTACTATCCATACCAATTAAGACGCAAAGAGAACAATTATTACCCTGATGAAAAGAATATACTTGACCCGGAAATCGCTGCAATGGCGTCTTACAATTACGGGCGCTACGGGGTGATAAAGGCCATAAAAAGGAAGGGGGGAAATTTCATGCGGGCGCTACCCAGTCAAACCCGTCAACACTTGGCCAATTATTTCATAACAAAGCTGAGCCTGGATGAAAGGTATCTGGACGAATACAAGACATATACAAATCATGACATTACAGTAAAGCCTCCACGGGAGCCGTACCGTTTCAGAGGCAAGATCCGTAGGGTTGCGCAAAAATGATATGATATGATTACCTAAGCCTGCTATCACTGACAGAGAGCCCATACACCCCTGGAATCGCGTTTACCTTCTATGATCTCTCCTATGGCCATGGCGCACTCCATTTCCTGCTCATTGCCGCCAGGGCAGATAATCGAGATGGCTCTCCCCTCGATGTCAATGCTGTCTATTGTGCATCCCATGCCGGAAGTAACGATCGACACAACCTGGATGAAATTCAATTCTTCTTGTAACATTTTTTTCGCCTTCCCCTCTACTTATCTTTGGTATCCTTTACGTATATTGTCACGCATACATCATGCCTTTTTTCTCGAGATGGTGTATCCTTTTATGCTTTTAATCGGTTCAGCGACGGAGAAACTAAAGAAAAAAATGGCTATATCCGGATTTCCCGAGGCCAAAAACGATGTAAATTCAATGAGATACTGGGGGCGCCTTTCCTTTGCATTATATGGATTTACACGCGAATCTGATCAAGGATAGGTGGGTGGGCTAAGAGAAAAAGCACAGAGCTTCATAAGAAAGGAACTTAGTTCGCTTCGCTCACAATTGGAATGATCGAATTTGCAATAGTGCCAATAAATATCTATAACTTCAATAGGTTGTAGAAATTCCGAGACGTGATGGTTATAACACTCAAGAATCTCTCAGCAGATGAGGCTAATACATACGGGCTGGTCCTGTCCTCATCTGGCATCTCGCACCGTTCGACAAAAGGGGAACATGGGTGGGACATATTGGTGAATGATACGGAGTACGAAAAAGCCCTAAAGGCGATTGAACAATACCTTAAAGAGAACCAGGATTTCCATCCAACGGATGAACCCCTCTATTATGAATACCACAAGACACTCACGGGACTATGGGTATCTGCCATATTGTTGACATGCCATGTGGCTATCACAATAGGCGATGACAGTGGGGTTTTCATCAGGGCATACGGATCATCGGCCTTTCACATCTTGCGCGGAGAATTATACAGGAGCGTAACCTCCCTGATGATTCACGCGAACGTCTTGCACCTTGCAGGCAACATCCTTGGGATCGCCATATTTGGTACCGCCGTCTGTACCATCATGGGTTGGGGCGTTGGATGGCTTATGATCCTTGTCACCGGCATAGTCGGCAATCTGGTGAATGCTGTTTTGTACAAGACGGGCCATCTTTCAGTCGGGGCCTCTACTGCCGTATTCGGAGCAATCGGCATCCTGGCCGCTCAGCAGTTTTTCAAGAAGTTTAGGCTACCTGGCCAGCGAATGAGGGCGTGGCTTCCCCTGGGTGGTGGTCTGGCCCTCCTGAGTATTCTTGGTTCGGGGGAGTATACTGACCTGACGGCTCACCTATTCGGCTTCAAGGCGGGGATTATACTGGGGGCCATTTACGGTGTTCTTGTGAAACGGCCAGCAGCAAGGGCCTGTCAGGCTTGTTTCCTTCTTATAGCTTTAAGCGTCCTTGTCATGTCGTGGATGAGGGGCTTTGGCCACCTGTGAGGCCATAACAAGCTACAGGATTTTCGGCCAAACAGGCCAGAAGGCTACCCTGTATTGGCTATTGACAGGATGTTGAGGGAAATCTAAGATTAATAGAGTGCACAATCGCCTATGAGCAAGCCCAATGCCCTCAATTCGTCCCCTTGAACTGAGCGACCGCCCGATCATGGAAGCCCACCTGCAGTGGTCATGATGCATGCATTAGAATCTTTGATGACAATTCTTGTTCCACTGGTGATCATCATGGATCCTTTGGGCAACCTGCCATTTTTTCTCCTTTTCACAGAAAAAAACACTCCTTCGGAGCGGCGTAGAGTGGCCGCCATTGCATGCTTGACGGCCTGCATCATCCTTGTTTTTTTTGGCATCACAGGTGACTTTGTATTGCGGTTCTTTGGGATCGGCCTTCCGGCCTTCCAATTGGCGGGAGGTTTCATCTTTTTTGTGTATGCCTTACAGATGCTGCGATTGATTCCTGGCGGGCTGAAGACTACGTTGGAAGAAGAAGAAGAAGGCATTGCCAAAGAAAATGTCGCCTTGGTGCCGCTGGCAACGCCATTGCTGGCTGGGCCAGGGGCCATCACCGCTGTTCTGGTATGGCAACAAACTCCGGATAACCCTATGAACACAGCTTTGTTACTGGGCGCAATCATCACAGCCTGCCTTATCGTTTACCTTGTCTTTCATTTTGCAGAGTGGATCATTCGTGCGATGGGAGTGGGCGGCATTCGAGTTGTGACACGGCTCATGGGATTATTACTTGCGGTCATTGCGGTGCAGTTTATGGTGAGCGGGTTTCAACAAATTCGGTAAAGGCTCAACGAAGATTCGGGGCACCTTGAGAAAAATCCTTGAAAGTATGGGCGGAATGATGTATGTAGAAGAGTCTTTATGGCATTTGTAGCCGTAAACATTCAAGTCATCATTGTTGGAAATTTTTATTAGAGGAGGACAAAAGAATGGCAGACAAAAAAAGGGTTAAGGACATTATGGCTCATATTGACGAGTACGATAAAATTGATATGGAGGCCCCTCTTTGTGATGCGTTGGCTATATTGAAAAAAAATCATGAGAAGATTAAGGCCTGTGTGACTGGCAAATTTCACAAGACGCTTCTTGTTACAGATGCATCCAAGAAGATCATAGGGAAATTGTCC
>DAOURD010000116.1:0-5394 GCA_030625295.1 Desulfobacterales bacterium
TTTGGTGTGGGCAACCGGAGCAATACAAAACATCCCGGAGATCAAGGGTCTTGACAATCAGCATGTCATGACATCCATAGAGTATTTCCAGGGGGAAAAGGAGATAAAAGGGCCGAGGGTCCTGGTCATCGGGGCCGGCAGGACTGGGGTTGAGATCGCCGAAAAGTTAGGCAAGAATAGTTATGATGTAGTTGCCACAAAGCGAACAGATCCCATAGGGAGCATGATGGAAATGATTACAAAAAAACTGGCTTTGATGAGGATTGACCAGATGTCCAGGGTAACTCTGATGCCTCACACAACGGTTAAGGAGTTTAGGGCTGACATGGTTGAAGTGGAAAAGGATGGGGAGAAACTGTCTTTGAAACCCTTTCAGAGCGTTATCCTGGCGTCTGGCATGAGATCGGCCCCAGGACCCGATGAAGAGATCGTAAACGCCGTTCCCATGATGGAAGTCATTGGAGATGCCAGGGAGGTCCAGGATATCTTCAGCGCTGTCCATGCAGGCTATAATCTTGCCCTTAAGTATTGAAAACCAGGGTAAAGGAAAGATTTTCGGGAATATAAAAGGTAAAAAAGCAGATGCCAAGATTTCGAGGTACAGTATTGTCTGGCCGTAGTGGTAGACGCGGCCGCAGCTATCAATATCTTCTGGGACACGGCAAAGGCCCTGGCAGAAGAATGTCAACGAAAGTCATGGCTCCAGAACCATTCCCTTACCAGCGACCTCGATGCGAATCGATACCGCCCACAAAAACTGAAATTGGGCGGAGACAAGATCTTCGAGCGTTGACAGAACAGGCACAGGCCATTGAATCCCGCCTTCGCTTTTTGGAGCAGCGAATCAGGGATATTGAGCAAAAGCCCGCTCGCTCAAACTTCAAAGCCTTTGTGGATTCAGAAAGTTGTGTTGGCTGCGGGACCTGCGTGGACGTTTGCCCTACTGGAGCCATCTCTGTTGAGGAGATCGCCAGGGTTGATCCGAAACGTTGCATAGGCTGTGGGTGTTGTGTCGATCAATGCCCGCAGGGCGCGCTTGCCTTGCATCTTTTGAACACGGGTTATAAAGAACAGGTTCGTGTCGCTCTATGAGGTCATTTCACCTGATTCATTACAAAAGGAGACATACGCATGGAATCCATATCGTTTTCAGATATTGCCATTGTATCTTGCGGCACGTTGAGTCTGGAATTGAACCATTTGAAAAAAGAAGGCTTTTTAGATACAGATCATTTATTTTTTACTACACCCGGTCTCCATGAGGACATCCGTGAATTAGAACGTCAACTCATTGAGAGAATAACCAAGGCCAAAGAAAAGGTGGACAAGGTGCTTGTGGTGTATGGTGGGAAGTTTTGTTATGTGAATGCCGATGAACCCACGCGTACCATGAGGAATATCATTGAAGAGCAGGGGCCGGGTGTGGGGAGAATTGATGCCACCCATTGTATGGACATGATAGCCAGCGAAGAGGAGCGGGAAAGGATTGCCCAGGAAGTCGCCGGAGGGGAAAAGGTCTGGTGGATGACTCCGGGCTGGATCAAATTCCGTCACAAGGTCTTCAAGGGATGGGACAGGGGCCTTGCCAATGAGAACTTCCCCAGACACACAGGAGGGTCGGTTGTTCTTGATAGCATCGGTTATGTTGACCGGTATATGGCAGAGCATCCGGAAGAGTTTTTAGAGTACTCAGACTGGATGGGAATTCCCATACAGGGATACTCAGTTACCCTTGACCGCTTTAAATCACTTTTATCAGAGCAAGCAAAGATACTTCACGAGATATAAAAGAACAAATAGGACAAAATGATTAATGCCGAGAATATCCCCTTTTGAAAAATATGCGGGGCAATACGAAGAGTGGTTCGTGGAAAATCGTTGGGTTTATGAAGCCGAATTGCGAGCTGTCAAAGCCATGCTCCCGGTCGGAGGACACGGCGTAGAAATCGGAGTAGGTTCAGGCCGATTTGCCGGACCATTGGGAATCAAGATTGGTGTAGAACCTTCAAAACGCATGAGAGAAATTGCTCAAAAGCGTGGAATTCAGGTCCTGGATGGGGTAGCTGAGGAACTTCCCTTTGATGATGCCGGTTTTGATTTTGTTTTGATGGTCACGACCGTATGCTTTGTTGATAACATTAGGAAGGCCTTGCTGGAGGCTCATAGGGTCCTCTCCCATGGGGGATTTCTCATTATCGGTTTTGTAGATCGCAACAGTATGGTGGGGCAAACTTACTTAGATCACCAGAACGAGAATGTGTTCTACAAAGACGCCACCTTTTTCTCTGTTGACGAACTTGACGAACTTATAGGTCAGGCAGGGTTTAAAGATTTGACCTTCAAACAGACCATATTTAAGACTTTATCCAGGACTACGAGAGATGAACCTTTCAAACCCGGTCATGGGGAAGGATCTTTTGTTGTGATACGCGGCAGGAAAGAAGAAGCCAGGATTTGATATTCCCGGGAAGACAGATTAGCGGACAGTGTGGAGATCAGCCAAGAAAGGGACTTAATTGCGGCAGGCTATGCAACAATAGTAGCCGCATTACCGGTGTACCATATCGGGAATTTGAAATAGGAAAGGGTAGTTAATGAAGCCTAAAAGGAAACATAGAGACAAAACAATGGGTCATAACGTTGGTCCAGTCTCAATAACAACTTTCTCTCAAAAGGAGCCTGAGAACTTAGGATTTTTGAAGAAGTTCCTGGACTGGATAGCCAGGGGGGCGGATGAATCGCATATGGGTAGAACCTCCTGTCCAACATGACGAGTCAAGCATTAACGACCCTCCAGGTGGGCAGGGCACTCTTTCTTTGGAAGAAGTTTAAAGGAGAATTGAAATGCCAATTTATGAGTATCGATGCAATGTATGTGGGGCCACGTCCGAGTATCTAATAGGTGTAGGAAAAGATGAAAATATCTCTTGCAAAGAGTGCGGAAGCACTGAGATGGAGAGGATATTATCAGTTGCTTCATTTATGGGTGGAATGTCGGAACGTGCTACGGGCAGGACCTGCTGTGGTCGTGAAGAGCGCTGCGAAACTCCTCCATGCTCTGATGGAGGCACATGCAGACGTGAATAAGCACTCTGACAGGAGGTAAATACGGTGGTGACCAGGGATTATTACAGTACCCTCGGGCTTACGCCTGATTCGTCGGCAGAGGAAATCAAGAAGGCCTATCGCAAACTTGCAATGCAATATCATCCCGACAGGAATGGGGGCAATCCTGAGGGCGAAGAACGCCTGAAGGAGATCAACGAGGCCTATCAGATCTTAGGAAATGAGGAAAAAAGAAGGCGCTATGACCTCCAATATCGACAGCCTTTCGAAAATCACGTGTTTTATGAAGGAGATGTGGATAACGATTTTGTTTCCGTGTTCCGCATGTTTTCTCAAATGGGTTTTGGTATGAAAAGGACCGGAGGTTGCAGGAGGAGAGGCTTCGGCAGGGGTGGGTGCGGAAGATGGAAAAGATGAATTCTGCGCCGACCCCTGGACTCATGAGAGAGACAGCGAAGACACCTCTGGTTGCTAACTTTCAAGTCCAGGGGTCGCGTCTGGAAAATATAATCTATGTGAATAATAAATGGTTTTAGAAGCAATAGCACAAGGGGATAAACGAATGAAAATATCGGTTTGTGGAAAAGGAGGAAGTGGGAAAAGCGTTTTAACCAGCTTGTTGGCCAATCAGGCTATATCCCATGGTCTTGGAGTTCTTGTAATAGATTCAGATGAATCAAATTCCGGGCTTTTCAAAATGCTTGGTTTTGAAAATCCGCCTGTCCCGCTTATGGAGCTTATAGGAGGAAAGAAAAAACTAAAGGAGAAGATGAGAAATCCCAACGTTCTGGCAGAAAGCCATCTCTCTGTTAAGGATATTCCTTCTCAGCATCTAATCAGAAGAAACGGCCTTATGCTGGTTAGCATAGGAAAGATCCTTCAGGCCCTTGAAGGATGTGCCTGCCCCATGGGGGTATTAAGCCGGGAATTCTTGAAAAAACTTCGCCTCGGTGAAAAAGAGATCGCAATCGTTGATATGGAAGCAGGCGTGGAACACTTTGGGCGAGGAATTGATGAAGGCATTGACAGGGTTGTTCTTGTGGTCGAACCATCGTTTGAATCAATAGCTGTGGCTGAGAAGATAAAAGGACTCGCTTCCGGGTTGGACAAGGCAGTCTCGGCGGTCTTAAATAAAATAGACTCAGAGAAAATTGCCCATAAGCTGGAAGGTGAACTCAGAATCAAGAATATAGAAGTCATTGGGACCATTCCAAACGACCCTTTGGTATTCGAGGCGTGTTTGGAAGGCCGAGCCCTCGGCGGGGGAGAGGCCTTTCATGCGGCAGGGAAGGTCTTGGATAATCTAATTGCAGAAAACTGAGATGTGGATTAGGAGGAGAACATGTGTTTGAGCACCGTGTATATGAATTTAGGGGATGAGCAAAAGGAAATCATGAAAGACGTAGCCCGTATAGAGGCTGAAGGCCAGGGCTTTTGGCTCATCAATCTGTTCGGGGAAAGGGAGTTCATTGAGGGTAGTATTCAA
The DNA here is from genome assembly GCA_030625295.1 of Desulfobacterales bacterium. Taxonomy (GTDB): domain Bacteria; phylum Desulfobacterota; class Desulfobacteria; order Desulfobacterales. The sequence continues at coordinate 4,553 of DAOURD010000116.1, forward strand.
ACCGTCGACCTCATGAGCGGCCACTTTGTGATTCTTGAAAAAAATACGTCGAATTAGTGCCTTATGAAATCAGGCCCTCGAATATGTGTTCGTCAGATGAACAGTATTGGGGGTTAAAAAAGAAGCTGGAATCCTTTGACTTGCTTCAAGATGGGCCTTAATACCCGCACCTGTTCATAACAGGCTTAAAGGTAATTCAAGACTTAGTCCTAATGGAATTGGGGGATGTATGAGGATCCTTGATGATTTGATGTCGATATTGAACTTTGATGCTACTGTGAAAGATATACACCAGGGGATCTTTCATACCGGCGTTTTGACTCGATATTGTGGACTGGCAGCAACGCTGCCGCGAGATGCCCTCTGCCAGGAACCACCGATGGTAAAGGAAAAGGCGCTAAGACAGATTAAGAAACGATTCTAAGGCGATTTTGCGATGATAGATTACCAAATAGGCCATTAATTTTGCCATCCGGTCACAGGTTATCCCGGGCCTCCGGTGAATCCAAAGGCCCGGAAACCCATTATTATGATTCAGAAGATTTCGACTCGAGCTCTTCGATGCGCTTGCTTATCGCATCAAGTTCACTCTTCATGGCATCGGCTTCGCTTTTGAGCATGTTTACCTCGTCTTCGGGGTTCATGTTGTAAGGACTCCCATAAGGGGCATTGTAAGCGGGTCCATACCATCCTACAGTAGAAGGATAAGCTCCTCGCCAACCAAAGCCTCTTCCGTATCCTCGGCCCCAGCCAAAGCCTGGCCCAAAACCGCCTCTGAAACCACGACCAAATCCGCGTCCATAACCGGCACCCAAATATCCGGGTCCCGCTGCAGGCGCTGG
>DAOURD010000317.1:0-3226 GCA_030625295.1 Desulfobacterales bacterium
TTACACTAACAAATATCCTCAAAGAACGGGGCCAGCTTGAATCGGTTGGGGGCGCATCCTATCTGGCTGAACTGGTCGATACAATCCCCATGGCGACCAATGCGTCCCATTATGCCAAGATTATCCATGAAAAAGCGACCTTGAGGTGTCTTATTGAGCGGGCAACCTCCATCACCACCCGGTGTTTTGAGGACCGTGGAAACATAGAGGAGATACTCGATTTTGCCGAACGGTCCATCTTTGATATCTCCGAAGACAAGGTAAGGCCGGCCTTTCATTCTCTGGCCGATATTCTCACTGATACATACAAAGCTGTAGAAGATGCCTATGAAAACAAGGTCCTTGTCACGGGTGTCCCCACGGGCTATAGCAGCCTTGACCAGAAAACCTCTGGATTGCAGCCCGGAGACCTTATCGTGATTGCAGGTCGGCCCAGCATGGGCAAGACCGCCCTTGCCCTGAACATCGCTCAAAATACCAGCATTCAAACCGGAATACCCGTAGGCATCTTTTCCCTGGAGATGTCCAGGGAACAGCTCTCCTTGCGCATGCTTTCCGCAGAAGCCCGAATCGATTCATTCCGAATGAGAGGTGGGTACCTGAGTGAGAGTGACCTGGCCCATATTAATCGCGCAGCAGGTGCCCTCTATGACCTTCCCATCTACATCGATGACTCACCAGCCATCTCAGCCCTGGAAATACGTGCCAAGGCTCGGCGCATGAAAATGGAAAAGGGTCTGGGTCTGATTATCGTAGACTATCTACAGCTTATGAGAGGACGGGCCTCGGCCGAACGGCGGGATCTGGAGATATCCGAGATCTCCAGATCGCTCAAGGCATTGGCCAAGGAGTTGAGCATTCCGGTGGTGGCCCTTTCGCAGCTCAACCGCAAGGTGGAGGATCGAACCAGCAAGCGACCGGTGCTCTCTGACCTGCGTGAGTCTGGCGCGATCGAACAGGACGCTGACGTTATTGTCTTCATCTATCGCGACGAGGTGTACAACAAGGACGAAAACAATCCCAACAAGGGAACTGCGGAAATTATTGTGGCCAAACAGCGCAACGGCCCTATCGGCACGGTGAAGCTCACCTTTTTGGAACACTGCACCCGGTTTGAGGATCAGGCGCTGGAGGTGGAACCCTCAGTGGTTTAGCCACACGCGGTAAGCTGACACATCTCCTCGGTAGCAACGATATAGGCAAAACCGTAGGCCAAATTTTTCCCAATCAACTCCCATTCAGGGGATCCGAACATTATCAGGTCGCCCCACCATCTCCTCAGCATACCACCGTCTCTAACCGGGTCGCGATAGCCATGGCGGGTAAAAAGGATGCTTATGCCGCTGCTTCTACAAGCCTCAACTAAAGAAAAAACATTGCGCAGAACAGGTCCAGCTAGAACACTGAAATAATTTTGCATGTCGATCACCAATAACGCCGTTTTCCCCGGTATGGGACTTGCCTGGTGAACATTGTAGTCCTCTACAAGCTCTAACCACGATGTCGTCTGAACCATCACAGGCTTCCTTTCTTGATTAATCGGCCTAAGCCACTATTTTTGCTAAAAATACCATAAGAAGGTCCTGCCGTCACAGGAATTGTGGAAGAATGCGCAAAGTCAGGGAAACGGCCATTTTTTTCTAAAGTTTTTCTGAGATGTTCCGAAAAAAGGATTGAAGGTCAACTGTTATGAATATAAGTACCTATCAGATACATAATGTCTTAAGGGCGTACGGCAAACAACTGAGCCAGAGCAGGCGACTGTCGCACAACAAGGGTATTGCAGAGCCGAAGCGCGCAGACCGGATTAGTATCTCCGCTCAGGCTAGGCGAAAGGCTGTTATTGACCAAGTAACATCAGACATTGTTAACAGGATAATCCATGAGGGTCCCGGTGATAACGTGGAACGGGAGGTGTTCAAGCAACTTGAGGACGAATACGGAAATAGCCTTTCCGCGAAAAAACGGGATTCCGACCTGGTCTTCAAGGTCATTGATAAAGAAAACGGCGAGGTAACAAAAACCCTTTCTATCGAGGATTCCAAATTCCTGAGAAATCGTCTCGAAGAGATCGCCAAGAGCAGAATTGACGATCAGATGATTACATGATATGGAGGTATACATGAAGATCACCGGCAATGGCTACGAGATTACCAAGTATATCAATCAGACGGCCGTGAGGCCTGGCAAGGAACATGCGGAAAAGACTTCCACGCAAGGCAACATCCCCCCCGAGTCAACAGGGGACGCCATCGTCAATCTTTCTAATGCCTCAAAAGAGGTTCAGAAAGCTAGAGAGATCATCGAGTCTGAGCCAGATATCAGATCAGAAAAGGTTCGTGCCATCCAGGAGGAGATCGAAAAGGGAGCCTACAAAATAGATTACGACAAGACAGCCGAAAAAATGTTAGGATATTTCATAGACGAAATGGGTTGATCTTGCTGTTCCATCCAGGATTTTCCCTACCACCCTCACCCTTCTCGCCACCGGATGAGCCGGGTCTCTAACTTCTAGTTTTCGGTAGTGCCAATCCCATTCATCCCCCATTCCCTTTTTCGGTTTGAGGCAATACCAGTAGGGCGAAGCCCTTAAGCTAAAAAAAACATCCACAATGGGCAGACGAAAGGATCCCAAGCAACTTGAAAAATTGATCTCCTATATCCTTGGGCGACGACCGGACGAGTTTGGACTGGTCCTGGACGACCAGGGATTCGTGCGCCTGAAGGATCTGCTCAAGGTGATCTCAGAGGAACCCGGGTGGAGATATGTGCGGAAATCGCATATCCATGAGGTCCTCATGATCTCTTCCGAAAAGTCCTTTGTCCTGGAAAATGATAAGATCAAGGCTGTTTGCCGCGATGATGCCCTGAATCCTCAGGAGGAGATCGTTCCCCCTAAACTCCTTTATCACTGCGTGCGTCGTAAGGCATACCCTGTCGTTTGCAAGCAAGGGGTCATACCGTTGGGGCAACCACGGGTCCTCCTGGCCACAACCGAAGAGCTGGCACAGCGGATGGGAAAGCGTCGAGACTCAGTACCTGTGTTGCTGACTGTACAGGCACGAAGGGCTTTTGAGGCAGGCATAAGATTCTCTCAGCAGGGCGAATTCATCTACGTGACTGACCATGTGCCTGTGGGCTATTTCACGGGACCACCACTTCCAAAAGAAAAGAAAAAAGAAGACCCCAAACCCAAAAAGGAGCCGGTTGCAATACATGAAGACCT
>DAOURD010000379.1:0-2620 GCA_030625295.1 Desulfobacterales bacterium
ATGATCCAGGTATTTGAGATAAATGGACACCACCTCTTCCCGCTTGGAATAAAAACGCCATAGATTAAAAAGGATGGTTCTTTTTTGTTCCATGGGTCCGTGTTCCAATCGTTCCAGCATCAGGCTAAGGATACGGTCATCCCGTAGATTGGAGAGGGCATTGACCGCGGTTGCCTGAACCTCAATGTCAGAGTCGTAAAGTAGCTCAATGAGAGGAATGGCGGCTTGGGTGTTGCCTTCCCATCCCAATGCAAAAGCAGCATGCAGTCGTAGTTCAGGATCAGGACTCTTGATGTCTTCGAGAAGGCGATCTATTAGGGGTTGATGGTCTTGAAGAAAAGGGGAAATAACGCTGAGCTGGATAGAGGCGAAGTGGCGAATCTCTTCATTTTCGTCAGGATCAATCATCATCTGATATAGGGGCCAGGCCACCTTCTGTTTGGCGAAACTACCCAAGAGAAATATTATCTTGTGCTTCAATTTGTCATCAGCATATTTCAGCGCCTTTAGAAGCAGGGGCACAGCTTTATCCTCTTCTTCTAAAAACAGTTCTACTGATTCGATATACAAGCCCACCTTTTCAAGAAGACGTTGTTTGGGTTCAAAGTTTATTATGTTGCTTTTATTCATACATACAGCTTACAAAAGCTCGTGCAGTTTTTGCAGAACGTCAGCGTATTCGTCGCCACGAAAGCAGAACCGGAGTTCACGGAATCGTTTCCGGAGCGCCTTGACCTGATCGGCAACATTGGTGTCAATTATCACCACGTCATGGATCAGCCCAGCCAGGGCGCGGAAGTCGTCTTCTTCCATGCCGAACCGGGTCATCTCCGATACGCCCATCCTGAGAGCCCCGGAGGCAGTAAACCCCTCTTCGTCTGTGTTCGCCTGGTAGTTGCAGATGATGTTGTTAGCTTCGAGTCGCCCGGCAATTTCCGGCCCGCGGCTGTAGCCCACATTTACCACCACCTGGTGGGTTTCGGTGAAATCGATGGCCGGGTCTCCGGCCACGTTCAGTCCACTGTCGTTTAGCGCCCGAGCGAATGCCTTGGCATTGGCGACGACCTTAGGCTGGTATTGGTCCTTGAAGTGATTCATCTCGTAACTGGCCATGAGCAGACCGAGCAGCGTGCCGAGGTGGTGGTTCGAGACCGACCCGGGGAAGGCCCGGCGAAGCAGAGCCTCCCAAAGGTCGTAACGTTCTTCGTGCTCCTGAAATCGGCTGCCCACGACGCCGCGTTGCGTCCCGAAGTACGTCTTGTGCGTCGATCCGGTAACTATGTCGGCCCCTTCTGTAAAGGGCTCCTGGAAGTGCGGGCCGATGAGCCCCAGCACGTGGGCCATATCGTACATTACCACAGCATCGATGTCCTGGCTGTCAAGGAACTTACGGATCTCGGCGACCGGCTCCTTGTGCAGGACCATGCTCTTTCCGAAGATGATCAGCTCCGGCCGGTACTGATCGATCAGTTCCAGCGTGACTGGTACATCTATCTTGTAACGGTTGTCGGCCAGCACAGGGAAATTTATCACGGCCGGACGCTCCGTGCGCGGGTCCCGGGCCACGTAGTCCCTCAGTGCGCCCATGGGCTGGGCGCTCAGGTGGCCGCCCTTGCCGATATGGTTGTTCATCACCCGGCGAATCCGCCGGGGCTCAGCCTTGCGGTCGGTGCGATTGATGTAATCGACCATGGCGCTGAAAACAGCGGTGTTTGCCATCTGGCCGCTAATGAGGCGTGTTTCGACATTCTCGCAGCCAAGGAATTCCTGCATTTCTTTTTCAAGCATCCGCTCGACCTCGCCGATGAATTCGGTGCCCTGGTAATAGAAGATGTTGGCATCGTAGAATGCTATTGCCTTCTTGTGCTCGGCGTAGCGGAAGGCCGGGTCCATCACCGACAGCAGCCGGACCATGGGAGAAATCGTCATCTCGGACGGAATGAGGTTGATGCACTCCCTTTGTCGCCAGTGGGTGTTTTCCACTGCCTTTTCAAGCAGCCCGAGGGCCGTGGCTGGCGCATTGCCGGTCGGCAGTTCCTCTTTTCGTATTTCGTGATCGAAGACGATCGGCCGTGCATACGGCGGGGCATCGGAGCGCATGTGGAACGGCACCACTACGGCATCAACCGCTTTGCCGCGGATCTCGATGGTGAGTTTGTCGTCCTGGACGATGTCGCTATCGATATAGCCAAGGCAGATGGAGCGCAACTGCCGCTCGTCGGTCTGTGCGGAGTCCAGCCCTTCGCCGTCTACGGTCCACATGGGGACCATTGTGCCGCTGGTCACAAAGCCGACGTGCTTGTCGCCTTTAAACACCTTGGACCCCTCGCGGGCAACGCCTCGCCCTGCCACTGCGATCGACTTGATCACACGGGGCAAGTCATGGATGAGCGAGTAATCACGGGAGATGATTTTCTTTAAGGCCTCATGCTGCCTGGCTAGGTCCGCACGGCCCATGAAACCCCCTTTCAGGGGCGAAAAGCTCACAGCGAACTTCGCCAAAGGACAGGCCATCATGGGGATCTCCTTGCCTTCGGGGTCTTCACCTAACTCGTGGCCGTAGAGCGGCAGGGCGGCTTCCAGGCGGAGCGTATCCCGTGCGCCAAGGCCGATAGGCATT
>DAOURD010000056.1:0-6410 GCA_030625295.1 Desulfobacterales bacterium
CTTATTTCTGCCTTGCCTTCTACGCCTGTTTTGGTAGCGAGGTTCGCCCTGAATACATTGAGGCCTTTGAGCACATGGCGAACCTCGCTACCAAAACAGGCGTAGAAGGCAAGGCAGAAATAAGAATCAGAACACCTCTCATCCATATGACCAAGGCAGAAATCATTCAAAAAGGTATCGAACTTGGCATTGATTACAGCATGACTTTTAGTTGCTACGATCCTTCAGCCGAGGGAAAGGCATGTGGGTATTGCGATAGTTGCCTTTTAAGAAAAAAGGGGTTCAGGGAGGCAGGTGTCCCAGACCCGACAGACTAGGGATACGCCTTCGCTTTAAGCTTTTCGATATCGTCAAGGCCAAACATATGCAACAGGAGGCCAATTCTCAAGTGCTTACCTCGTGAGACAGCTTCCCAGTATTTCGCTCGGGCGTCGTAATCGACCTCAACGGGGATCTCCTGACGTCGTGGGAGGGGGTGAATGATGCAGGCTTCGGGCTTAGTTCTTTTAACCCTCTCAACGGTTAAAGCATATTCTCTATACTTCTGGCGAATTTCCTCAGATGTGGCGCTGTACTCGTCCTGGATGCGCATGATGTATAAAGCGTCAGCTTTTTCGAGGATACTATCAAGTGAATCAGTGCTGTAATAACCCACTGAGTGCTCGTCAAGGTAGTGCAATATGTCTTCAGTCATTTGCAATTCGTCCGGTGCAACGAAAATCTGTTCGATGTTCGGATATAGAGCAAGAAGGTAGGATAGGGACCGGGCAGTTCTCGAACGCTTAAGATCACCAACCATTGCCAACACGAATGTTCGATCTTCAGACATCATATCCAGGTGAGAAACCAGAGTATAAAGTTCTATGAGAGCCTGCGTTGGATGTTGGTCTGAGCCACTCCCACCGTTGATGACAAGAGTGTCAAGCCCCCTGCAAAGCAGCTCGTAAGTGAACATGTCGGTAAGTTCAACGCTCATATGACGGAGTATGATAACGTCGGCAAGATTGGCAAGTGTGAGTAGGGTGTCCAGCTCTGACTCACCTTTGTACATGGCGGAAAGCTCTTTATCTCGAATTTCTTGGATCATCATGCCGAGCGACTGCGCTGCCAGTGAAAATGATGTAAAGGTACGGGTAGAGCACTGTGGAAAGTAGAGACCACACGACCTGTTCGCAAGAAGCGTTTTCAGGTACCGCGATCCCTCTACGTCAGAGCTTGTTTCCTGGACATATTCGGCGAGGGCCACAAGCTGTTCAAAAAGCTGGCGGTTAATTTGCTGGGTGTAGACTAAACGTTGGATACGCCCCTTCCTGTCCTGGAGGTATTTAGCCTTTTCAGACGGCCTCAGGCTCTTAAATTCTTCCCAACTCAAATTCAACTTTCTATTGGGCATTTCGGCCAGCACCTCCCTCGATAATCTGCCCATCTTTCATAACGACCCGTCCTGCAACTATTGTCATAACAGCTTTTCCGTAAAGCTCCCAGCCGTCAAACGGGCAGTTTCTTCCTTTAGAATAGAACTGATTAGCGTTAACCCTCCACTTTTTTTTCGGATCAATTATGGTTATATCTGCTGGTTGTCCCTCAATCAATGATCCTGCGGATGACAAACCATAAATTTGCGCGGGTGTCACGCTCATTTTTTCAATTACTTGCGATATTGTTAACAGCTTAGGCTGAAGCAAATACGTTAAAACTAAACCCAATGCGGTCTCCAGACCGATTATTCCGAAAGGGGCATGTTGCCATGGAACTGATTTGTCTTCGGGAGAATGTGGAGCGTGATCTGTCGCAATTATATCAATCGTACCATCAATCAATCCGCTTTTTATTGCCGCCACATCTTCTTCCGATCTTAAAGGAGGATTTACTTTGGCATTAGTTCCAATTCCATCTGCATCCTCCTCTGATAAAAGAAAATGGTGTGGAGTTGCCTCGGCGGTAACTGCTACGCCGCGTTTTTTTGCTTGTGCAATTATTTCTACAGATTCAGCACGACTGACATGGGAAATATGAATTCTAGCTCCAGTTCTTTCAGCTAGCTCAATATCTCGTTTGATAAGCCCTTCTTCTGACGTGTACGGCTTAGGGTCGGATGAATAAGGCATCAAATTCGGAGAGGAAGGGGGATGTTTTTCACTGTTGCTCTTTTTGAAAACTTTTTGTCGATAAAATTCTGACTCTTCACAGTGAGGACTCACCAAAATATCATATTTCACTCCTGCCTCTAAAGCGTTCTTCATTAACCTTTCGCCATAGACCGGATGTCCATCGTCTGAAATAGCAACAGCACCCGCAGCCTTCAAAGCCCGAACATCCACAAGTCTCTTACTCTCCATTCTGCTTGTAATAGACGCTTTAGAATAAAAGTTTACTATACTTTGGTCGCTTGCAATGTTAAGCACCTTCTTAATACGAGAAGGGGTGTCTATGGGCGGTTTAGTATTGGGTTCTGCCACTACGGTTGTAAATCCGCCAGCAGCGGCAGCTCGTGAGCCAGTATAAATTGTTTCTTTGTATTCTTGACCAGGTTCTCTGAAATGAACATGGACATCTACGAGACCCGGCATCACTATCTTATCCTTTGCATCTATAATTGAGGCATCCTTATCTGTTATATTTCTGGCAATCGTCTTGACTTTAGAGCCATCAACTAAGATATCGATTTTTTTTCTGTCCCCAGTGAAAGGGTCTAGTATATCTCCATTTTTTAATAACAGTTTCATAAGCCCAAGTTAGTTCGCTGCGCTCACAATTGGAATGTTGGAATAATGGAATGTTGGAATAATGGGTTTAAAAGGATTTTGGTCTTTTTTTCTTTTACATCATTCCATTATTCCATCATTCCCTGATTGAACTTGCAATAGCGCCAATAAACATCTATTATTTCAATAGGTTGTAGAAATTCCGAGACATTAAATTTACCTCGTCAAACATAGATAGTGGAATTGCAGCAAAGCCAATAACCTGCCCGCCATTGCCACGTATACTCGCACTAAAACCGCATACTGTGCGTGGCGTTGGCAGGCGGGAGTACTATAGTTTCAATAAGTTGTAGAGTTTCTAAAATGAAAAATTAGCAAGAGTTCCATCAATTGTCAATAATAAAGCACAAGAGATTGTGGTTCTTCCCCTTATGCGTCAGAGCAACCGATTGTTTTTTCGCGCAAACGGGCTAAACCGCATAACCGGCTAAACCAATATGAGAGTTTGTGAACGATCACAGGTTTATGCCAGGCCCCTGATTCCCCTGTTGTTGGCCCTCATGGCCGGAATTGTCGTGAGCCTTTGGCTGCCGAACTTTTCCGGCACGTTTCTTGTCGTTGCTGTTGTCCTGCTATTCTCCGTTCTTTTTGTCTCGAAGAGGCAAAAGGTCTACTTGCTTCCCCTTTTTCTTTTCTTTATCCTGGGCTACTTGAGCCTGCAAAGCTGGACCTCACCACGACTTCCGGCAAACTACGTATCCCGTTTTGTTGATGACAGACCCTGGCACATTATTGGTACATTGGATAGCCATCCGGAACGATTCCCTGACCGAACGCGCTTCATACTGAAAGCGGAATCCCTGGCAAGGAAAAGCGTTTTTTACAAGGTAAGCGGTGCGGTACGGGTGACAATCCGGGAGCCTGTAGCCGGTCTGCGCTTAGGGGACCGTGTAGCGTGTCTTGCAAGGCTTAAAGAGATCCGCAACTTTAACAACCCGGGTGGTTTTGACTACCGTCGGTATCTGGCCTTTCGAGGAATACATGCCTCTGCATCTGTTTCCAGGGAGAGCTTTGTTATCAGGCTGCACCCTACAAAGATCTGTGGGTTTCGTCAAGCCATAGACCGCTCGAGACAGGCCGTGTCCGGGCTGATCGACAGGGCCACCTCAGAAGACCCAGGAGAGGCAAGGGGGATCATAAAGGCACTCCTTGTCGGGGATCGAAGCGAGGTCACTCCGGAGATTAGGGATGTTTTCAACCGGATCGGCACTGCGCACCTTCTGGCCATCTCAGGTCTCCACATCGGCATGGTGGCAACCCTTGCCTTTTTGGGCTTTCGATTTGTCCTGGCACGATCCCAAAGGGTTCTCCTGGCTGCGTGGCCTGCAAAGGGTGCAGCCCTCTTGAGTCTGTTTCCAGTGCTCTTTTACGGCTTTTTGGCCGGGATGTCTCCTGCCACCCAGCGAGCTGTTATCATGGTGATGGTCTTCTTGGTGGCCTTGCTATTCGAACAGGAACGGGACACCATCAACACCCTAACCTTGGCAGCACTTGTGATCCTGATCATAAGCCCCACGGCTCTGTTTGAGATCTCCTTTCAACTCTCATTTACTGCCGTATTTGCCATCCTCTACGTGCTGGGACACTTTCCCGTTGCCATGGAATTCAGGAGAGGCCCGTCCACAATTTATAAGAGGCTGGCCCTTTTCTTGCTTGTTTCTGCAGCTGCCATCCTGGGTACGCTTCCTATAACCCTTCACTATTTCAATCAAACATCACTCATCGGGATTTTCACCAACTGCGTTATGGTGCCCTTGATCGGATTCCTGGTTGTGCCACTGGGACTGTTGGCTGTCTTGTTTTTGCCTATTGCCGCAAGCATAGCCCTGTGGATCATGAAAGGGGCGACAATAATCCTGGAAGGGGGCATGGGCCTGGCAATCTTCTTTTCAAAGTGCCCGTTTGCTGCCGTCAAGACCGTCACCCCGAGCTTGATCGAGATTGGGCTTTACTACGCTTTGGGGTGGGCCATCTTTTCCTGGAGGCGAACCAGCCGGGCTAGGCCCCTGGTGATTGGCCTTGCACTCGTTGTTTTGGCAGATGTGGGCTACTGGGTCAGCGAGCGATACGGCCGTAACGAATTGAGGATGACGGTGATTGATGTGGGGCAGGGGAGTTCCGCCCTTATGGAACTTCCAGGAGGTCCCTGTATACTGGCAGATGGCGGAGGTTTTTACGATAATCGTTTTGATGTGGGGGCCTGGGTGGTCGGGCCTTTTTTATGGAGGAGAAAGATTGCCACCGTGGAGATCCTTGTTCTTTCTCACCCGGACCAGGATCATTTGAATGGGCTGTTGTTTATTGTCCGGCATTTCAATGTCCGCGAGGTATGGATGAACCAGGAGCACGCAGATACCAAGCCCTACCGGGATTTTCTTGAGATCGTCTCAGAAAAGGGTATCCGTGTGGTCGGACTAAAAGACCTTGTCAGACCTCGAATGATCAATGGGATTCGATTTCAGGTACTTTATCCTCCTGTGGATTTCTTGGAGCGGAAAGCCAAGGATGGCTGGCGCACCCGCAATAATAACTCCCTTGTCCTAAAGGTTTCCTTTCAAGACGTATCGTTTCTCGTGCCTGGAGACATTGAGGCCGAGGCGGAAAAGGAACTCATATCGCTGGCCCGCACTACTCTTAAGAGCAACGTGCTCCTGGTCCCTCACCACGGAAGCCAGGACTCAAGCACCCCTGAGTTTCTAAGATGCGTGGCCCCCGACATAGGTGTCATGTCATCAGGATGGAAGAACATATTCGGATTTCCCCATGATAAGACTCTCAAGCGTTACCAGGCTCTGGGATGTCAGATATTTCGTACTGATCGTCATGGCGCCATTACCATAACCACAGACGGTACGAACATAGTTGTGAAACCTTTCCTTTTGTGACTTGAAGAGGCCATTCAGGATCTTCTCAAGAAGTACGAAAAGAACAGAAAACGATAAACCCGTTTATCCATTTCGGGGGAAGTCGTTAAAGATCTTCTGTAAGAATCCGAAAAGAAAGACGGAAAACGTAACATCTACAATTGACAGGAAGAAATTTCTGTTATACGCATAAAAGATTCGAGGTTGTCCGCACCAGGGGGTAATAAATGACACAGAAACCAGTTTATGCCTTTTCCCACAGCATCTCCGTCATTCCCGAGGTAAAGGCCGTTACTTTCCAAATCGAAGATGAGATCATCAGATTATGGACTTTCATTTCGAAGAGAGACAAAACGGTTCGAAAATCCATATATATGAAGGAATTGGATTTGATGGACACGTATCCAGGCATGGTTTTCGATTTCAATGTGGTGAGTGTTCGGAGTTTTTCAGAGCCCTTTATTCCACAAAACCTTCATGGTTCTCTTAGCTTTTACAGAAATATAAATGGCAACTAAAGACGAACATTTAAGCAAGGCTGAGCACAATGAAAAGTTCTGACGAGGAATTCGAAAATATAAAAACATTTGCCCTGGCAAACGTATAACGCTTTGCTGTGTTTTCTACACCGCCCACCTTGATACGCCCTCAAAAAGTACGACAAGAAACCCAAGAAATAAGCCTCTACTGGTTTTACCTCCGTATTTTGTCCGCAATAAAATAAGTATTGCTTGTATAGGAATTTCTGGCATTCTAAGCCCACTGGCCCCGAATCAACGCC
>DAOURD010000319.1:0-3212 GCA_030625295.1 Desulfobacterales bacterium
ATGTTCCAAATCAAAAACATCAACTTTACAAGGAAGTTCAGACCTGTCTTCAGGCAGCTCGTAAAGCTTAACCTCATAAGGCAAATCTTTATAATCTATTGTATAGGGTTCGGAAAGAAACCTTTCGAGAAAAAACTTCTGCCCGGAGGGCGTAAATATTTTCAAAGGATACTTGAAATGAAACTTGTTCAGGATGTGCAAACCACAGATATGATCTAAATGCAGGTGACTTAATAACAAGTAAAAAGGCTTATCCAAACCAACCACAGAATTTAGCTTGTAAATACCATTACCTGCATCAAGAATGATCCCATATTCAGGACAATCCACCAGAATACAAATAGTATTACCGGTATCAGTATCGTACCAGCCATTTGTCCCCAGAAAATGTGTGCGGATGGAGGATCTCGGATTCATCTCGCCGCCCGAAGGAAAGTTTCCAATTGGCTGGCAACATAGTCCAACATCGTTTCATCTATACCTGGATATATTCCCACCCAGAAAGCGTCATTCATTACGCGGTCAGTGTTGGTCAGCTCACCACTTATCCGATATTCTTTGTTTTTGAAATATGGCTGCCGGGTCAGATTGCCGCCAAACAACAAGCGCGTTCCAATTTTGTGTTTATCCAGATACCGGAGAATGTCGGTACGCTGCACCTGAGCCTCTTCTTGAAGACAGATTGGGAAGCCGAACCATGAAGGAGTGCTTTGAGGTGTTGGCTCAGGCAATACCAGGAATTCTTCCAGGGCTGAGAGCCGATTCTTTAGATAATGGAAATTGGCCTGGCGTTTTTCAATAAATCCTTCTAACTTGTCCAGTTGTGCCAGTCCTACAGCAGCCTGCATGTCTGTGATCTTCAAGTTGTAACCCACGTTAGAATAGATATATTTGTGATCATACCCCATAGGCAGCTCGCCCAATTGCCAACCGAACCTCTTGCCACAGGTATTGTCTTTTCCTGGGGGGCAGTGACAATCCCTGCCCCAGTCGCGGATGGACTCCAAGATGCGTTTAAGCAAGGAGTCGTTGGTAAATACAGCGCCTCCTTCGCCCATGGTGATATGATGGGCAGGATAGAAACTAAGGGTACCAATGTCGCCAAACGACCCTGTAAGTTGTCCCTGATAGGTGGAGCCCAGTGCGTCGCAACAGTCTTCTACCAGCCACAGGTTATATTTCTTGGCGATCCTTGTGACCTCCGCAAGGTCAAAGGGATTGCCGAGCGTATGGGCCAGCACTATGGCCCGGGTCCTGTCCGTAATTGCTGGCTCGATAAGCTCTGTCCGGATATTGTAAGTTGGAATATCGATGTCAACAAAAACAGGCACAAGGCCGTAGAGGAGTAACGGGTTCACTGTCGTGGGGAATCCTGCCGCAACAGTGATCACCTCGTCACCGGGCTTAAGCGCACGGGCGTCCAACATCGGAGAACACAGGGCTGCAACAGCCAAGAGATTCGCAGAGGAACCCGAATTGGTAGTGAGTACATGTTTTACTCCGAGAAATTCCGCCAGTCGTTTTTCAAAGGCTTCGTTAAACCGGCCCGTGGTCAGCCAGAAATCGAGAGACGAGTCCACCAAGCTTGCCATATCCTCCGGTCCGTAAACCCGGCCGGAAACGGGGACGGAGGATTGGCCGGGCGAGAAAGAAGCATTAGATCGTGGAGAATGTATAGCTTCATAAAAAATATGTGTATGCCGCCCATGTATGCGCCTGAGGACGGTCTCCAATTTGTCGGCAGACAAACGGCCAATCCTGGCCCTCAATAACTTGGGGCTAATGACTAATTGTTTGCTACATGGAAAAACGGTTGGGGCTTTGAGAGTTCCTTCAATAATGTCGTTTGGATGAATAATGACTTGAAAAGATTCGTTCCATTTCTCAATACGAGAAGACCCTGCCAATACCATAACGTCTCCCTTTGAGTTGGGAGGCGATACCACTATGACAGGACGGGGGTTCTGCTTTTTTTTGTCAAGGTAGGGAGCTACACAGACACAGATATCTCCAACGGTTATCTCATTTCTTCTCATCCAAATACTCCATCCATACAGCATCTTCCCCTGGATCGTCCTCAATTGTCGATAAATACGCGGCGGTTGTAAATGCCTCGTCCTCAGTTAAATCAACCAGGGACACCATCTCTTCAGCGGGCATAAGAATCACCTCAAGTTTGTGGCCCAAAGATTTCGGGACTTCAATTCTTAATATACCATCTGGACTGACTTCTTTAATCCACAGATTTCGCAGATTACACGGATTACTCTAATCACTTGAAGGGCGATGCGAAATCTGTAGGGTTTAATTCCCCGCAGCTTGCTGCGATAGAAAAGATAGAACACTTATTTTGCTACCCCGCGGCGTGCCGCGGGGTAGTTCATCTCAATTCAGGTCTGCTCGTTGCAATAACTACCAGTTCATCTTCCGGGCCAAGGCGGTAACCCGCATCAGGATTGGCAATCAACTTGTGACTCCTTCTATTCTCCACTGCCAGGCACAGGATACCATGATTCTTTTTCAGTTCACACATCACTTCAAAGAAGGTGAGTCCTACCAGGGAGGAAGGTGGCTCAATTTTGTACAGCTCGTTGCCGTAACGGTTGCTGACCAATTCAGTGATCATGTGGGTGATCCCGTGGTCCAGGGCCGCCTGCACCAGCAGATTCGTGCTCAATTCGCCCACCACAATGATCTCGTCTGCCTTTGTCATCTGACAGTGTTCAACGTTCTTGGACTCAATTAGTTCGACACAGACATAAACCTCCGGGTAGAGACTCTTGATAGTCAAGGTGTCGAGGATGGTCTTGGCGTCCCGGACGTGAGTGTCCAGGCGATCATCCGAGAGCACGATCACTGTCTGAGCCTCTTTCAGATTAGCCCTCTCGAGGACCTTGGGCTGGACTTGGCCGCGAATGAACCGGAGATTCGAATCATCCAGGGGCTTTTCGTTCAACTCGGCAATGACGACTATGGGTACGTCCTTACTCTTTTGGTCAGCACGCAGTTCCTCTACGATGTCGCAGCCACGGAAGTTCCACCCGCAGATGACAAAATGTCCCTTCACTGTTACTCTTTTCATGCCCTTGTTCTCCATGAGCTTGTTTTCGATAAAAACGCTGGCGATGGTAGCGGTCAGTACACCGAGGAAACCAATCCCCAGCATCATAAGGGCTATGCCCACAAACCGGCCGGCCGGGGTGGCTGGAGAG
>DAOURD010000118.1:0-5370 GCA_030625295.1 Desulfobacterales bacterium
TTGCCTTCCTCAAGTCGAGCAACATCTAGAAGATTACATACCATCGTGTACAATGTGTCGCACCCTGTCTGAGCCGTTTCGACATATTGGCGATTTTCATCGGAAACAGTATAGGAAAGAATGTCAAGGTTGGCGACCAACTCGGAAATTGGCCCTTTTAAGTCATGGATCAGCATATTGAAAAGGTCTGTTTTGAGCTTTTCGAGCTTCATCAGTTGAATGTTCTTTTTCTCAAGGGTTCGCTTGCTTTTTCTCAAAGATTCAGCCAGGCGCTGGTGTTCAAGGGCACAGATAACCTGACCGGCGATATTCAAAAGCATCTCCTGCTCGTCTTTCTCAAATATGTCCACACCAATCTTCTCGGTCACGTTCAGTACGCCGATTACCTTGTTCTTACTAATTATGGGCACGACAATAAAGGCGTCCTTCTTATAGTGATCAGACCTTTTCTGTAGATTACCACTCCCGGTCGTCTTGTCCAGGTACAAAGGGGCCTTGTTTTTCACAACCCAGGAAGAAGGCGTTTCTTCATCGATGCGTTGTTTGACGCCTATCAATTCAGGACTGGTTGAGGCCACTACTTCGAGAGCCTTGCGGCCTTTGACAAGCATGATCGACCCACGTGTGGCTTGCATGCAACTCACAACTTCAAGAAGAATACGCTCGAGCTTTTGCCCAAACCCAAGCTTCGTGTCGTTGGAGATATTGGTGATAGCGGCCAAAGCCTCAACAAGTCTTCTGTCGAATGTCATAGATCATCTCCGAACTTAAATACACTCTTTCAAAAGTTCCATCGCTTTTTTGTTTTTCGGGTCAGCCTTCAATATTTCCTTCAACGCTTTTTCGGCTCGAATCGGCCTTCCCAGCGCCAAATAGACCTTGGCAAGATGCACCTTTATATCAGGATTGTCCCTCTCCTCTTTTTCCGCCCTGGTCAAATAGGACAAAGCTTTAGAGTGCTCGCCAACCTCTTCTAAGGTTACTCCCAGTTTAAAGAGCAGGTCCTTTCGCTTCGGATCTGCCCTTACAATAAACTCCAGAAGTCTGGCGCCGTATTCCTTTGCCCCTTCCTCAATACAAAAATTGGCTATTTCTTCTCGCAACTCAAGGTCGTTTTCCGACAATTTGATTGCTTTCTCAAAAACCTGAACAGCCTTTTCGATCTTGTCCCTTTGAACCAGGGTTTTTCCGAAAAGAATCCCTCGGGTCAGGTGGCGAGGACTGATGCTCATGGCCTTGTCAAAGTATTTGGACGCCTCTTCTATTTCATTGCGTTTCAGGTATAGCTCTCCCAGATAGTGAAAAGCAAAAACGTCCAAAGAATTCATCTGAGCGGCCTTCAATAGCCACTTTTCAGCTTCTTTGAGATCGTTTTTCCTAAAATAGTAATAACCCAATTCACGCAAAGGCCTTGATGATTTAGGATTGGCCTCCATGGCCAGCCTGGCTTCACCGATGGCAGCATCTATATTTCCATCCTCCTCAAATCTTCTCGCTTTTTGGAGATGATAAACCATCGGAGGAGGCCGGTTGACGTTCTTAATTACACCGAGAACCTTGTCACCTAATACCTTGACGGTAATAGGCTTCAATATATAGGCATCTATCTCTGATTCGGCAGCCTCTGCCACAAATTCCCTGTGCGCATAGGCCGTAACCATGACCACTGGAAGATCTTTCAGATCCCTGTCTTCC
Organism: Desulfobacterales bacterium; assembly: GCA_030625295.1. Taxonomy (GTDB): domain Bacteria; phylum Desulfobacterota; class Desulfobacteria; order Desulfobacterales. Next base: position 1,696 of record DAOURD010000118.1, read on the forward strand.
CGTATGCTGCTCAATAGTTCCCCACCGGTCATATGGGGCATGTTGTAGTCCAGTATAGCTATGTCTACGGGTTCTTTCTTCAATATCTGCCAGGCTTCCTCTCCGTTGTTGGCAATCATGAATCTTTTCCCGTAATTCAGCATTTTCATGACGCTATGGATCGTGGTAACCATGTTCGGCATGTCATCTGCTATCAGTACCGTCATTTCCTTGATGTCTATCATAAAGCCATTCCTCGTTTGAAATACCTAAGTCTTCTTAAAGAATAATACCATATTCATTGGTTTTCATCAATAACATAAATATTTCTTGAAGTTGTGTAAAAGCTAAACTATGTTGCGATATGTATAGGTTTTTCTGTATATCGTAACCGTTCACGGGTTCAAAGGTTCAGGGTTGACCGAAAATCTGAAGTGTCCTACGAGCAAGATCAACGAAAGAAAAGTAACCCTGAACGGTGAACTCTGAACCTGTGAACGCTTGCTGTATATCAAATAGACAGGGGAATACAACCCCAACAAATTCAGGTGGAGGAGAGAAATGGCAAAGCGGAAATCTCAATTAAGTCATGACAATATGGTGAAGCGTGTTGCGAACGTTCTTATCGAGAAAGATTACGTTGACGTAAGAGCGGATTTACGGGAGTTTGAGAAACCAAAAGAAATAACATGGAAAAAGAGCGGCAAGGGTCACCTTCCGGACATAACTGGCAGAAAGGATCGCTTTAAGGTCTTTGAAGTTGAGACCGCCGATTCAATTGACGATCCACACACTGAAGATCAATGGACCCTTTTCTCAAGATGGTCGAAGGAGAACGATGCCGTATTCTGGGTTGTTGTCCCGGAAGGTTCTGTGGCGGCTGCGAGGAAGAGATTAGAGGAACTCAATATTCAGGCAAAGGTATGGGGAGTTTGAGCCCGACGCGCTAACATGCAAAGAAAAACGTGTTGCTATACGTTTTTCTCAGAAACAACAAGAGGAGGATACGATAAAATGAAAAGGATTATTGGATCAATCGTGTTCATCATAATAATCACATCAGGTATTTCCTTTGCAAATCCCTATCATCTTCAGATCAACGCAAGTCACTCGGGTTTGGAAGCTATATTTGATGCCACGCGCGCCATTGACCAGGGCTCTTTAACAACCGGAATTGGCTTCGTGTATGAGGATAATCATGATGAATACAAGATAGCGGATGTAAAGTTGACCCTGGGAGATGAAATACTAACTCCTGGACTGAAATGCAATTTGGGCTTTAAGGGCTTGTTGGGAGAAGTGGAAAAGGATCATAAAGACGGTGATCTGATGGCCTTAGGCTTTTTGCTTTCAGCAGCATATGAGATTCCCAAAACGGTTTCGCCTATACCTCTGGAGGTTTCAGCAAGTGTCTGCACGGCTCCTGACCCTCTGTGTTTCCGGGATTCGGAGAGGTACCTTGAAACAAGGGCCAGCGTCGGTCTTTATGTTGTGGAAAACGGAGCAATTGTCCTTGAATACAGGTACATCAAAGTCCGTATTGATGACAACCCCAAAGACTGGGACATGTCGGATAGTGCTGTGTCTTTTGGTTTCAGACTAGGATTCTAAAACAACAGGGAGACTGTCAGGCCCACACCTCATTCCATGTCTAAGAGGACCTCTCCTTGCAAACTCACAGCACCACTGGGGAGACCTCCTAATCGAATGTATGGAAGATGATGAACCCCTTATCACCCGTCTCCAGGGTGTATGTACCCAGGTCAAGTCTTCTCACCACACCGCCACGCTGCCCCAGGCACTCGGCAGTGATATTGTAGTCGCCGGGCTCAACCATAACCTTGGCCACCCGGATCTCTGCGGGCAGGGTTCTCCAACACCTCAAGTCCGCCTGCTCGGTGGCCACAGCTATGGCAGTTGTGAGTATGTCGGCAAAGAGCTCAGCCATATCTCCATGCCGTTTGCGGATCTCGTCCGAGGCGGCCTTTCCAGTCACATATTTGACCGTAGCCCGAGCAATGGCCTTTGCCTTGACCCGGGCCTTGCGGTTCTCCAGGTTTTTCATTGCTATGCGGCCTATGTGCTCGGCCAAAACGGACCGAGAGCGGTATATAGGCTTCCCCGTGGTGCCGGAGGCACAGACAACTGAGGAGGAAATGCTACAGGACCGCTCCTCGTACCCGGGGAAGGCGATCTTGATAACGTGGTGGTCGGGCACAGGAACTATTATCGCCTCCTCCACTTTAATTGGGGCCTTGCCGTTGTAATGGATCACGTACACCTCGGCCTTCTTGCTCCTCTGCTCCAACGTGATGAACCTTACTCCAGGAAGGCTTCTTTTCCAATGCGACCACTCCTCTGTGCCCATGAAGGCGGCCACGGAAAGGAGGTTCTGTTTCAGCGCCGGTGGTGGAGGGGAGCCGTAGTTGAGGCTGAAGTCGTCTTTATATATCTTGTAAGCCTTCTTATAGGAAATGTAAGCGTCGTTCAGGTCCTGAGAGGTGCCGCCTGCCTCATAAAGGATGCCCATGAGAAAACGGGCGAACCCGTCCTCCTTATAGACGTTCTTCTTGTCCTCGTCGTACTTGCTGTTTATGAGGTTTAGCCGGTTATCTACTTTCCGTGCCTCCACCAGCGCCTCTGCCGTCTCCCCGAGCTTGGCATAGTTTAAGGCATTAAAGAGGTTTATCATCACGCTTTCGAAATCCTCACCCCGGTAGTCGGCGGCAAGGTCGTTCACCAGCCACGTGGCGCCGTACCTGGTGATAGACTCGGTGTAGCGCTCCTCAAACTCCTGGTTGGCCTCCCGGAGGATTTTGGCCGACCGGGCGTAGTCGCCAGCGTAGTGCGCAAGTACGGCCTGATCCATCAAGTAGATCAGGTAGTCCCGCTCGCCGTACTTTTCCTTATCCTTCTCAATGAGCTCCATTGCGGAGCCAAAATCCGCTGCAGCCATCAACCGGTCCACGTCCGAGTAAATCCGCATCTGTGGTGCGCAGCCCGCGGCCCCGATCAATACTGCCGCAAAGGCAGCCCGCAGCGCCCATTTGTTATTCCGCAACGCCTCCATGTAGTACCGATCTTAGGGGCTTTGCCCCAATTGGCCTGCCCTGGCGCACCCATCAATATCTAAGCACATAGCCTATTAGCCAGGCCTGGGCCAGGGAGTATTGGAGTGATGGAGTGATGGAGTGATGGAGTGATGCAATGCGGTCGGCATAAAGCCGACCTTACGTAGGGGCGGCCCGCCCTGGCGCGACAGCTTTGGATGAATGTATCGTTGCTATCGTCCCGGTCTGGGCCAGGGGTTTACCCCGTCCTCTTGGATGACTCCATGACTCCCCGTGAATGGAATAGATAGATCGCTACGAGTCTTCCCGCTTTGCTACAGCTTCCAGCGGCTGCGGGAGACCACCTTCTTCAATTTCTTCTGCCCGATCCAGACCTTCCTGTTCGTCTCCAGATTGTGGAACTCGAGGTTCACCTGGTAGAGGATCACGTACTGACCCTTTATCTGGTCCCGAACCGTGTTTAGCGTTCCCTTGAGCATGAAGTCGGCCCCGAGCTCGCGTCCCATTTCCCTTGCTGTCTCCGCCGAGGTGAACCCTAACTGCATGTCAGCCCGCTCCTCCCTTAGCTCTCTTCTCTCGTCACGGGAGGCAACGAAGTCCACTAGCCCGGAATTGATGAGCGCCC
>DAOURD010000110.1:0-5475 GCA_030625295.1 Desulfobacterales bacterium
TGCCAAAAATCATGGCGCTTCCTCAGTTACTGTTACTGAATACGCAATAGTTCACCGCAGAGTGCGCAGAGAACGCAGAAAAAACATAGAATTTAAAAAAATTTGTTTTTGTACTCAGCGATTTTTGCGTTCTCAGCGGTAAATAGAATGTGGTGAACGGTTACGAAAAAGCACGCCTACATGAGTGATCTGCTTTATGGTATCCATCCGGTTTATGAGGCATTGATTGCAGGACGGCGAGCGTTCAAAAAGCTGTTCGTGTCAAAGAGGCGGCAAACTAAAAGTATTCAGGGCCTTTTGGAACGGGCTCGGGCCGAAGGGATTCCCATCCAATACAGAGAGCCGGACTATTTTAGATCCCTACTTGGCGGGTCTGTACACCAGGGAGTTGCAGCCCGTGTTAGTGATTATCCGCTGGTAGATATAGGCGACATCCTCAGAAAGGCTGAAACCGATGATGAGCTTCCGATAGTTTTGGCTCTGGACGGGATTGTAGATCCACAAAACCTGGGGTCGCTTATCAGAACGTCACTCGCTATGGGCATCCACGGCATTATTCTTGCCAAAGACCGTTCTGCCCCTTTGTCCCCCTCGGTTTCAAAGGCTTCTGCAGGCGCCATGGAACATACGTTGATAGCACGGGTTCCCAACCTTGTGACGGCGTTGAAACGACTCAAGAAAGCGGGACTTTGGGTGGTGGGAGCCCATGCCGGTTCAGGGCAAAGGGTGGATGAGGCTGATTTCAATGTTGGTTTGGTCCTTGTCATCGGGGGTGAGGGCAAGGGGATACGCCCTTTGGTTCGAAAGACTTGTGACTATCTCGTATCCGTTCCCCAGAAGAAGGTGGTTGACTCACTCAATGCCGCGGTGGCTGGGGCCATGGTTATGTATGAGGTCGTGAGGCAGAGGAGATTAAAGGGATTGAGGGATTAAAGTCAGATAGAATTCCTTCAATTCCTGAATTCGCAATTCCTGAATTCCTGAATTGCATAATATGCACGCATATTCCAAGACATACGACGTCATCGTGGTTGGGGCTGGCCATGCCGGATGTGAGGCTGCCCTGGCAGCAGCCCGCTTGGGACATCTTACTCTGGTAGTTACTGTTAATGTGGACCATATTGGAGAAATGTCATGCAATCCGGCCATAGGGGGTTTGGCCAAGGGCCATCTTGTGCGTGAGATAGACGCCCTGGGCGGAGAGATGGCCAAGAATATTGATGCCACTGGTATCCAGTTCCGCCGCCTCAATACCAAGAAGGGACCTGCCGTGCAATCATCCAGGGCCCAGGCCGACAAGGAACAATATCGCCTTCGGATGAAGCAGGTCTTGGAGAGCCAGGAGAATCTAGACATCAAACAGGGATTGGTGGATGCCCTGATTGTGGAAAATGGTACGGTTAGAGGTCTCATAACCAGTATTCAGCAAAGCTTTCTTGGAAAAGCAGTGATTCTGACCACAGGCACCTTCCTGAAAGGATTGATCCACATAGGGTTGAAGAATTTTCCCGCGGGGCGCATGGGAGATCCTCCCTCGAACATGCTTTCAGACCATCTGAGAGCCCTGGGTTTAAGGATAGGTCGCCTTAAGACCGGGACCACCCCTCGGCTGGACGGACGTACGATCGATTTTTCCAGGCTCACACCTCAGTATGGAGATGAACCGCCGGTTCCCTTCTCCTTTGAGACAGAGGCAATCACGCGCAAACAGGTCTCATGTTACATTACCTACACGAACAAAAAGACCCATGAGATCATTAAGACAGGTCTGGATCGTTCTCCCCTGTTTACCGGGGTTATACAAGGGGTTGGGGCGCGTTATTGTCCATCGATTGAAGATAAAGTCGTTCGGTTTCCGGATAAACCCAGGCACCAGATCTTTCTTGAGCCCATGGGGCTTGGAACCACGGAGATTTATCCAAATGGGGTTCCAACAAGCCTGCCGGTGGATGTGCAGATCAGGATGCTTCGATCTATTGAAGGACTTGAACAGGTGGAGATTGTGCGGCCGGGGTACGCCATCGAGTATGACTATGCAGATCCGATACAGCTCAAACCAAGCTTAGAATGTAAGGCCATTCGAGGGTTATTTTTTGCGGGCCAGATCAATGGCACCTCCGGTTATGAGGAGGCAGCAGGCCAGGGAATCATGGCCGGGATCAATGCAGTGCGCCACGTAAGAGGAGAGCCCCCAATCATACTCAGGCGGGCACAGGCATATATCGGTGTTATGATCGATGACCTGGTGACGAAAGGGACCCAGGATCCCTATCGGATGTTTACGTCAAGGGCCGAGTATCGTCTTCTCCTCCGGGAGGACAATGCAGACTTGCGTCTTCGCGAACATGGACATCAGATTGGTCTCGTGTCTGATGCACTGTACGACAAATTTAGAGAAAAACGTGAGACTCTCGAGAGACTTCTAGCTCTCCTTTCGGACGTTCGTCTAAACCCAAGGCCAGACGTGAACCGCACCCTTGAAGGTCTGGGGCTCGGTTCTATCAATCAACCAGCCACCTTGAAGGATCTGCTAAAAAGGCCTGGGGCCGAGCTTGAAGATATCGCAAAGCTTGACAGCCGCGTCCTTTCTTTTAACAACGAGGTGGCCGAACAAGCCGCCATACTTGTTAAATACGATGGATATATACGGCGCCAGATGCAGCAGGTTGAACGTGTCAAACACCTGGAAGGGACAAAGATCCCCGAGGGCTTTGACTATCAGGCCGTTCCCGGGCTTTCCAATGAAGTCAAGGAGAAGCTTACAAGGATTCGGCCAATTTCTTTGGGACAGGCCTCCAGGATATCCGGCATCACGCCAGTAGCGGTGTCCATTGTTCAAATCTATCTTAAGAAGTTAGCTGGTTGAGCCCGTTTGGCCTGTTAAGCCCGTTGAGCGCCCTAAAATATATTCATACCCCGTAGTGTGCCCCATAAGCGCTAAGTTGTTTTTGCCTAGGAGGGACTGAAAAAGATGAACATCGAACATCGAACGTCCAACATCGAACGTTGAATGGGAAAAAGGGAGACCCAGAGATGGTTAAAACTACGTCTCGGAATTTCTACAACCTATTGAAATTCCAGGGACTTTAGTCGAGTAGTCAAGTTGTCGAGTGGGAAAATAGTCAAGTGGTTAACGAATCGACTACTCAACTACTCGACCACTCGACCAATTGCGGAGCGAAGCGGAGCTAAGTTCTATCAATAGGTGTTTCATTCACTGGATTTTTTTGGCGATTTTCTTTACCTCCTCTATCAGGGACCTCTTTACTTCTTCCCAACCTGTATCCCAGATCATTTTGAGATCGACCTCTTTTTCAGCTTCTTCAAAATCGACAAGCCCTTTGAGAAAAAGAAGCTTGCTGTATTTGATTCCCCGATCCTCTTCCGTAGCCATCGCTATTAATGATTCCAGAGTTATTATCTCTCTTGTAAGGCAGTACAGATCCACAAAATCTTTTTTACTCCCCCTGCTCCCTATTGATATGATCTTCATTTGCCCGATGTCTCTCGCATCAGCCATTCTAAGATTTTCTGTCTCTGGATGGATGAATTTCAGCGGGAACTTCAACGGAACCCGCTCCCTTATCAAGTCAACCTTTGTGGATTGAATCATCAATTCCGTATGCTGGGATGATTGGTTAATCACAAGTGTATCCAGTCCCTCCAGTTGAATATTCCTCGTGAAAGAAAGATCATCAAATTCCTCAGTCACAAAAAAGTCAAGGTCCTCTGATCTCCTATGTGCCAATTGCAGAGCAAGAGCGGTTCCGCCGCCCAGATAACAAAAGCTCATATCAGAAATACGATTCAGTCTTCTGAGCAATTCCCATAAGGAGTCGGATATCGCTTTGGTGTACATAGCTCATTTTCCACATCGAAAAATATTTTCCAGAATCCTCTCGATCTCCTCGAAAGGGATCTGCTATTTTTCAAAACATGAATCATTTCCTTTTGGCTATAGTTCTTCAACAGAAAAATAAAGGCTTTTTCATCACCGTGCTCCATAAGTCGGCTGATAATAAAATAGGATGACTCTTTTATTGAGAGCTTTTGGAAATCAACATCCCAGAAAAATGGTCGCAGGTATTGAAGATCCCTGCAGCAAGTCGCCGACGCGCCATAGCTTTGGCGACGGTGCGCTGCAGGGAATCTTCGACCGTAAGGAAGTTGACCATTTTTAGATGCGCTCGCTAACCCCGCTGTCCCGCTGTCGCGGGACGGGGAATGCGATCGCTTTTGCGATTCAGGAAGTCCTTTTCTATTGGAACCGGTTTCTCCACTTTTACCAGTCATGGCGGGACCTTACCCTAACGTTGCATAAACAATACGGTGAGGGAAACAATGAAGTAATAACATCAGGACCTACTCTAATCCAAACTTGGCACTAATCAGATTAAGCCAGATTCCCAAAAATTTCAATAGAATTCATGAAAGAGGGGTATGAAGTTTGGAGGTGTCCGCAAGGACCCCTCGAATATTTTCTATCCTTTGCCAGCTTCTCGCCTCGAATTGCTGATTTACTGACAGCCGGAACTTGAAATTTTTAGTTTCCGCGAATGCATTCAATTTCGTAGAAAGCGCTTTTGAGCGGGTCATTGATTTTGATCAACTCGGCGAAATGACTGAAAGCAAGATTCTTAACCACTAGCTCTACTGGTGTTCTCAATTCGGGTGACAGTGTCCCCCGAATTCCCTGGTTCTCACTGTCAGGCAATATAGAAATCAATGATTTCCTGATCTTGAGCGGCAACAGCTTTCTTTATTTCCTTGGCTGGGATAGCTTTGGTTTTCAGGTCCTACTATAGTCCTTAAGAAAAACATTTTGGGATTACGGGCTCTATTATGAAATGAGAATGCTATGATCTCACTTTATCTCTAAGGTGATATAGTTCGTGCTCCAGTACAAATTTCTTTACGCAATTCGGGAGGTCCTTTCGGACATAGGCCACCTGAGTCTTTGGAACAGCATAACCGAATCGAGGGTGAAGTTCCTCTTTCGATGTATATGAGACCCTTGGTTCGATTCTATCAGGCTCAGCGCCTCTTCGGCTCATAGCGGATAGAAATACACACTTCTTGACAGATGCCTTCCATCGCTTCAAAACCATAATTTGAAGGAAGATGCTTATATATTTATGCCCGTCTCCATTGCACATGCGTCTCCATTGCACATGTTTTACATTGGCGTTTACCTTTTTAAATTCTTTTCTTTTAGACGCCTGATAAAGCTTGGTTTTCTAATGTGTTTTTCGTGAATATCTCCCAATCGGTTGTTGAACCTGGAGATCTTGCCACTTTTTTTACCCAGATCACGCAGGTCAACCAGCAACTGAACAGCCTCATCATATTCTTTTTGTTTTTTTGTTTCGATGAGAACATCTACTTTTTCCCAAACAGCATCCTCTCGTTTGGAAAGGTCATTTAAATATTTTTCTCTTTCAATAGCTGCTTCCCGTTCCCGCTGAACTCTTTCCT
>DAOURD010000086.1:0-5892 GCA_030625295.1 Desulfobacterales bacterium
TGGAAATCTCGGCAAAAGCCGAGGACGGCGAGATTATGGGGCTGAGACACCGGGATTACCCTGTACATGGGATACAGTTTCACCCGGAATCCATTCTCACTCAGGAGGGCATGCGTATTCTGGAAAATTTTCTTACACTCTAGTGTTTGTTGTGTCTATAAACACAACAAACACGACAAACACAATAGGAGGAAATCATGTTGAAGCAGGCTATCCGGAAAGTGGTTGACCGCTCAAACCTAAGCGAAGAAGAGATGGAAGCTGCTATGGACGTGATCATGAGCGGCCAGGCCACTCCGGCCCAGATCGGCTCCTTCATAACCGCCCTTCGTCTCAAAGGAGAAACCATTGAGGAAATCACAGCGGCCGCCCGCGTCATGCGGCGAAAGGCGACTCGTATCCAGGTCGATAACGCCCTGATAAACATCGATCGGGAGGAGATCAATCTGGACATGGAAACAATCGTTGATACCTGTGGGACCGGCGGCGATGCCACTAACACGTTCAATGTTTCCACCACCACAGCCTTTGTGGTGGCCGGTTGTGGCCTGCGGGTCGCCAAGCACGGCAATCGTTCTGTCTCCAGCCTTTGCGGCAGCGCCGACGTCATTGAAAAATTGGGAGTGAATTTGGATGTTCCCTCTGCTGTGGTTGAGAAATGTCTCAACCAGGTGGGCATCGGCTTTCTCTATGCCCCGGCTCTGCACGGTGCCATGAAGTATGCTATTGGACCCCGTCGGGAGATCGGCATCCGCACCATTTTCAACATCCTCGGTCCCCTCACGAATCCGGCGGGCGCAAACGTTCAGGTGCTTGGCGTCTACAAAAAGGAGCTTACGCCGGTTCTGGCCGAGGTTTTGAATAAGCTGGGCACGCGCAGTGCCTTCGTGGTCTATGGCGAGGGTAGTCTTGATGAAATCAGCATTACCGGCAAAACCCAGGTGAGCGAGTTGAAAAACGGCAAAGTCGCCACCTATACCATTAAACCGGAAGACTTTGGCCTGGTTTGTGCCAACCTGGATGATATTCGAGGTGGTGACGTTCAGGAAAATGCCAACATTGTCCTCAGCGTGCTCCAGGGTAAGCCGGGAGCCCGGAGAGACATGGTGCTGCTCAATGCTGCCGCTGCCCTCGTAGCAGCAGGACGAGCTACGGATTTTCAAGATGGTATCACCCAGGCCGCTGAGGCCATTGATTCCGGGCGTGCCATGGAAAAGCTTGAAGGGATGAAGGCAATCACCAATGAGTACAAAAAAAGGATGTAACATTTAGGTCTTTGAAGACACGGTCGCTGCAAGGACAATCAGATTTTGAACCGTGTAAAACTTGGGCCTAAGTGAGCCTAAAGAAAGAACTGCACCAACTTGTTAAATCGAACCAGAAAAATTCGATCCTTGTTGAATGTTTAAGTGTGGTCTCTATAGCTCCCCGTTCTTTCTCAAGCCTCACTAAGTCCCTCAGACAGTTACCCTGTTCAAAATCTGATTGTCCTTGCAGCTCCCTCGTATGCGGTTGTTTAGTTTAGTAAGGCTAAAATGATACAAAAGGATAAGGTTCATTGGATTCATTGAGTTAACCCTGGCCCAGACCTGGCCTATAGGCTTGGCAGACTGATTCGAGCAAGTAGCGCCAGGGCGGGCACAACAAACATACTCAGAATGCGGTTTTCGTTAAATCCGCATTCCGCAATCCAAAATCCAAAATCCGATATGATTCTTGACGAGATTGTTGCCAAAAAACGTCGTAGAGTAGATGAGCTAAAACGGATACACTCGGTAGCTGATCTGCAGAGGCCCGCAGCTTTGGCGCCTACACCACGCGATTTTCTTCGTGCCCTACAGGACGGCGGAGAGCCTGCGATCATTGCTGAGATCAAGAAAGCTTCACCCTCGGCAGGATTGATCCGCCCCGATCTGGATGTGGCGGCCATTGTTGCAAGTTATGAAAAAGGAGGGGCCGCTGCCATCTCGGTAATTACCGAAGAAGACTTTTTTCTGGGGAAACTGAAATACCTTAGCCAGGCACGTGATGCTGGCCGTTTGCCGGTCCTCTGTAAGGACTTTATCATCGACCCTTTGCAGGTACTTGCCGCACGCGCTGCCGGAGCAGATGCTTTGCTGCTGGTGACTGCTGTGTTGAACCGGAATTTGCTGGTGAGTTTGCTGAGGAAAGCTCGCGCTCTTGGCATGGCCTGTTTGGTAGAGGTCCACGATGAGGATGAGCTGGCCCGGGTGCTGGCAACCGACGCCCGAATTATCGGCATCAACAACCGCAACCTGCGGACCTTTGAGGTGGACCTGAAGACGACCCTGAGGCTGCGGCCCCTCGTGCCTGCGGATCGGTTGGTGGTCAGCGAGAGCGGTATTCACGAGCGCGCCGATTTGGAGTCCTTGGCGGCTGCCGGGATAGATGCGGTGCTGGTGGGAACCAGTCTTATGCGTGCCAGCGATCCTGGGGAAAAACTCAGAGAACTTAGGGGAAGGCAATGAAGAATAAGAGCTCTTCATCTGTGCGCATTAAGATCTGCGGCATGACCAATGCGGAAGATGCCGTAGCTGCGGCTGAGCTGGGCGCTGATGCCATCGGCTTTGTCTTTGCCCCCAGCCCTCGGCAAATTTCTCCTGAGAAGGCACGGGAGATCATAATGGCGCTGCCGCCATTGGTTCAGACAGTGGGCGTCTTTGTGGATGAGGACCCCGAGAAAGTGGCATCTATTGCTGCTTCTTGCCACCTGGACCTGCTTCAATTTCATGGAAAGGAGTCTGCGGCCTACTGCCGCCGGTTCGAACGGCGGGTCATCAAGGCGGTGCGGGTGCGCCACGAAGATCATCTGAAGGTCTGCTCCGAATACCGCAGCATTGTTGACGCCTTGCTGCTGGATACCTACGTACCCGGTCGATGTGGAGGCACCGGCCTTACCTTTGACTGGAGTCTGGCCTTGGAGGCCAAAACATACGGGCGGATCATTTTGGCTGGTGGGCTCAATCCGGATAATGTAGCTGCTGCTATCAGCGCGGTAAAGCCTTATGCAGTGGATGCCAGCAGCGGCCTGGAGCAAGAGCCGGGTGTAAAGGATCACAATAAGATGGCCCGGTTCATCCAGACAGTCCGCCATGTGGGGAGACGATAAGGAGTTGTTATGGAAAGACCAGGATACTACGGGCAGTTCGGAGGGACCTTCATTCCGGAAATTCTTGTTGCCACCTTTGATCAATTAAAGGCCGCTTTTGAAGGGATCAAGAAGGATCCTTCCTTCTGGAAGGAATATCAAAGTCTTATGTCTACCTATTCCTGCCGGCCAACGCCTTTGACATATTCGGAGAATCTGACGCGCCATTTCAATGGGCCTCATTTCTATATCAAGCGTGAAGACCTGAATCACACTGGCGCCCATAAACTCAACAATGTGATGGGGCAGGGGCTTGTCGTTCAAAGAATGGGCAAAAGCCGGGTGATTGCGGAGACCGGAGCTGGCCAACACGGAGTGGCGACCGCTACCATGGCCGCGAAATTCGGCTTTGAGTGTACGATCTATATGGGAGAGGTAGACATGGAGCGCCAGCGCCCCAATGTCTTTTGGATGGAACAATTAGGAGCCACCGTGGTTCGGGTTACAGACGGTGACCGCATATTAAAAGATGCCATCAATGAGGCGTTGCGAGACTGGGCCACCAACATGGACACGACCCATTATGTGCTGGGAACTGTGTGCGGCCCTCACCCCTACCCTGAGATGGTTTCCTATTTTCAATCGATCATCGGATCGGAGGCGAGAGACCAGATCGTCCGGCAGGCCGGTCGCCTGCCCAAACTGGTGTATGCCTGTGTAGGTGGGGGTTCGAATGCCCTGGGCATATTCAGCGGCTTTCTTGACGATACGCAGGTGGACTCCGTTAGAGACCAGTCGGATAATCGTTCCGGCATATTACGAGTCAAAGTCTCTAACGGGGTGGAACTGGTGGGTGTGGAAGCAGGGGGCGAAGGCTTGGAAACCAGGAGGCACGCATCACGCCTGGCCTCGGTACACGGCAGCGTGGGAGTGGCCCAGGGCTACAAAACCTATTTCTTGCAGGATGACGACGGGCAAATGCTGGAAACACACAGTGTGGCGGCTGGCCTTGACTACATTGGGGTATCGCCTATCCTGGCCGCCTATTATGAACAGGGTGTCGTGCGCTTTGAAGCGGCCACCAATGACGAGGTCCTGGCAGCCACCCGGCTGACTATGAGAAAGGAAGGGATCATTCCGGCCCTTGAATCATCCCATGCACTGGCCTGTGCATTCAGGGAGGCCCCGCAGATGTCAGCCGATGACGTTATTTTGATCAACCTGTCGGGTCGCGGTGACAAAGACATCTTCACCATTGCGGACGCACTCGGGGATGAAGGCTGGAAAGAGTTCATCACCACCAAGGCGGAGGCATACAGTGCTTGAAGACTACATTCGGCAAAGGACGGAGGAGAGGGGCATCTTGCTGATGGCTCACGTGGTGGTGGGCTATCCTGATTTGGAAAGCAGTTTCGACCTGGTGAAGGCCATTGTCTCTGCTGGTGTGGATCTGATGGAATTACAAATTCCGTTTTCGGAGCCGATTGCAGACGGCCCGGTGATCTTGAAGGCCAATCAGTCTGCCCTAACTGCGGGGATCAGGGTGGACGATTGTTTCAAATTTGCGCATCGGGTCACGCAGTCTTTCGACATTCCGTTCCTTTTCATGACCTATTGCAACATCGTGTTCAAGCATGGCGAAGAACAATTCTTTGCTCAGGCTAAGGAGGCGGGAATCGTGGGCACAATCGTGCCCGACATCCCCCCTGAGGAAGGGACGTCCTATCTGGCGGCAGCCGCGGCTCACGGCATTGACCCTATTTTCATACTCTCACCGACTACCACTCCGGAACGTTTGGCCTACCTCGCAGGTTTTGGCCGCGGTTTTTTCTACTGCGTTGCGCGCAAAGGCATAACAGGTGCTAAGACGACGTTTTCCTCAGAACTGGACGAATTTCTTGGCCGGTGCAGAAGGGTGACGCAGCTCCCCCTGGCATTGGGATTTGGCGTCAGCCGCAAGGAAGATGTGGACTTCTTGAAAGGGAAAGTAGAAGTCGCGGTGGTGGGAAGCCAGGCCCTGCGTATATTGAACACAAATGGAGTAAAGGCGGTGGAAGATTTTTTCCGTAGGCTTCGCTGATTTCCAACAGGATCAAGAAGCCTTTTCTTTAAGGTGGCCTGTAATGAACTTGTGAAGTACGCTTGACATTAAAGTCTGGTAAGGAAGTCCCTCTTGGAGAGCCCTCTTCTGAATATTGACAAGATCTTTCTCTGATATTCGGATGTTGACTCTTCTATCTTTACGGAAGGTAGCTTTAGCGTACTCTTGGTAACGTTGTGCCTCCTTTTTGAAATTAGGGGTTGTCCTCCATTCTCCTCGCTCAACAGAATCAAGCAATTCCTTTTCATCTTTACTTAGCTTCATTTTGATTGCCCTTCCAAATATTTTTTGGCCATTTTTCTGCTGGGGATTATTGTTTTCAAAAAGATAGCTTTTTCATCCTCAACAAACGGTACCAGATAGGCATAATCATCGATATTAATGATAAAGATTCTCTGATTCGGGTACCTCTCCTTATTAGGATGCTCAATTGTGTCCAGAAGTCCACCATGATTTATAAGGTCAAAGCCAGGAGCCTTCTTTGCTTTTGGGCTGTCCGGGAACTGGGTATGACGCTCACAGATCTGGCCAGGCATCTGGGAATCAGCATTCCAGCCGTAGGGTATGTCGTTTTTCAAATGGAACCTTTAACATATTCATTGATGTCCCGGAGTTGCGCGAGAGTGAGCCCGCGGGGGGGGATAATGCCTTGACATCATATCGAAATATGCTATGATGCCAA
>DAOURD010000297.1:0-3390 GCA_030625295.1 Desulfobacterales bacterium
ATTCCCTTGGTTCAACAAGCCATTGAAGAAGTCCGAAGAATCCACACAGACTTGCGGCCGTCCATGTTGGATGATCTAGGCATCCTGGCGACGATTAACTGGTTTTGCCGCGAATTTCAGATGATTTACTCGGGCGTTCGAATCGAAAAACAAGTAGATGTGCAGGAAAATGAAGTGCCTGAGCCTTTGAAGATGGTTATTTTCCGGGTCTTGCAGGAAGCGATGAACAATATAGCCAAGCACAGCGACGCAGATCTCGTGCGTCTTTGCTTCAAGAAAACAGACGCTACCATAGGGTTGACTATTGAGGATAACGGCCAGGAGTTCGATCTGCAAGGTGCACTCTCTTTGAACAGTCCAGAGAAGGGATTTGGGATTACCAGCATGAAAGAACGAACTGAGCTTGCCGGGGGGTCTTTTGCTATCGAGTCCACACCAGGGACAGGAACCGTTGTGCGGGCGTCGTGGCCATACAACAATACAAAATCTATTCCGTAATCAACCCTGATGACTTTGTAAAAGTTATCAAATCGACGGCAAAGTAAAAAGTTCATATGCAAGGCGTGCGAATCTTGAGGAATGAGGCGTACTTATAGTACGTCGCAATGACGAAAGATGAAGCACAACGCCGCAGATGGACTTTTTACGAAGCCGTCAACCCTTTTTCCATGGCAAAAGCAGTCAACGCTGACGCATTGTGGAGGTTTAACTTCTTCATGAGGTTGGCCCGGTGTTTCTCTACTGTTTTTACACTGATATAAAGGTAGCCTGCAATCTCTTTGTTCTTATAACCCTCAGCAATCAGTTTGAGAACCTGTCGCTCCCTCTGGGTCAGGCTATCCCATGATGACTCGGTTTCTAAAGGTTTTCTTCCTTCTAAGTACCCTGACACTAGTTTCTCTGAAATCCCCGGGCTAATATAAGGCTTGCCGGCCAGAACACTTTCTATCGCCAGCGTCAGCTCGGCATGGGTGGCATCCTTGAGGAGATATCCATCTGCGCCGGCCTTCAACGACGCGAAGACGTATTCCTCGGCCTTGTGAACTGTCAACACCAGGACCTTTGTATCGGGACTTTGCTTCTTGATTTCTGTGATTGCATCCAGGCCATCCATCTTCGGCATGGAAAGGTCCATCAGGACGAGGTCGGGCTTGAATTTTTCTATACAACGGATGGCATCGCGGCCGTCTTCTGCCTCCCCCACAATCTCAAAATCAGGATTCGAAGACAGCAAGGACCGCAGCCCTTCTCTGAGTATCGTGTGATCTTCAGCTATGACAATGCGATACAGTTTCTTCACGGTACGATCCCTTGGGCGGCCTAACAATTTTCAAAACATGGCTTCCGTGCAGTTTGTATCATATTGGGTACGCCTTCCCCAGCCTTCCTCCTGCATCACTGGTGAAAAAATACAGTGTCCCCTGTCGACATATACATTGTTGACCCCATTTACCATCCCGAGGCATTTCTGTAAAGAATGAAAACTGTTAAATCCTGCCTGCCCCGTAGGGAGGAACGACCGTACCGGGGTAAATCCTGTCTGACTCAGAAGAGGAAGATGTTGAAGACGTTAATCGTTGAGGACAGCGCTACCTTCCGGAAGACCTTTAAAAAGGAAGGACGCTTGTTAGAGAGCCTGAAACAACGTTTCGTTTCTATGAGGTACGGCTTGAGAAGAGGGTATCTCTTTTCATATGTAGGGGATTCACCTTATTTCCTTGAAACGAAATGGTTTTACCTTTAGACAAAGCTTCAACAGAGGAGGTGCATTATGAAGAAAGAGTGGTTCGCCGTATTGGGGTGCTTACTTGTCATGTTCTGTTTCACGGCCTTGGCAATTGCAGCTGAAGATACCTGTATCACCTGTCACAAGAAGATTTCTCCAGGACAGGTGGCTGACTGGGAGTCGAGCAAGCACAGCAAGGAAGATGTAACGTGTTCCGTGTGCCATGGTGACAAGCACAAAGGGGCCAAAGATGCTCGTCTTGCTCAGCTACCAGACGAACACGTCTGTGCCGACTGCCACGAGGAGCAGTTTAACCAGTTTGCAAAGGGCAAGCACAACTTTGGCTGGACAACCATGAACGCCCTTCCCATCACCCATGTTGAGCCTGACGAGTTAATGGAAGGGGGCAGGGGCTGCGGGGGCTGCCACAACATGGGGATCAAATCCGAAGAGCAGAAAAAGGACCAGCGCGACAAAGGCTACCGGTACCAGAATAACTCGTGTGACGAGTGCCATACAAGGCACAGCTTCTCCAAGAAAGAGGCCCTGGACCCAAAGGCCTGCCAGCAATGCCACATGGGCTACGATCACCCGCAATGGGAGATGTGGAGCAGTTCCAAGCACGGCGCGCGTTACGCTGTGAAGGAAAAGGGCAAGCTCCCGGAAAAGGCTCAAGCCCCTACCTGCCAGTTCTGTCACATGCCTGACGGCACCCATACGAACAAGACCGCCTGGGGTTTTCTGGGTGTGCGGCTGCCCCTTCCTGAAGACAAGCAGTGGGCCGCAGACAGGGTCACTATCCTGAAGGCTCTTGGGGTGCTGAATCCTGAGACGGGAGAGCCCACCGCCCGCCTGGAGCTGGTCAAGGCAGTCGATCTTGCTCGCCTTACTGAAGAAGCCTGGCACACAGAACGAGAAAAGATGATCAAACGCTGCAAGCAGTGCCACGCTGAGCAGTATGCCCGCGAACAGCTCGCTATGGGAGACTCTATGATCCAGAAAACCGACCGCCTCCTGGCAGAAGGCATTGACACAGTTGCTGGCCTTTACAAGGACGGCATCATCAAGAAACCAGAGAACTATGCCTTTGCGTATCCGGACTTTCTCTATTTCATGCAGACCGGGGGCTCACACATAGACCAGGTTCTTTTCCAGATGTACATGAAGCACAGGATGCGGACTTACCAGGCATTTTTTCATGTGAACCCGGATTATGCTTACTGGTACGGCTGGGCCATGATGACTAAGGATCTGGATGAGATCAAGGAACTTGCCAGGACCATGAGGGCGACGGCCAAGATGGACAAAATTGGGAAGTCCACAAGGTGAAAAAATGGTCAAGTCAAATTCCTCATAAAGGAGGAGGTATTATGAAAAGGAGGATAGCGGTTTTTTTTGCGTTTTTCTTTGTTTTGGTTCCTTTTATCGTGAACGCCGCAGAAATGGGTAGATTCCAGTATGAAGATTTCAAAAAACCAACGCGGTGCAGAACCTGCCACAAGGGGATTTATCAGGAATGGCAACAAAGCCTTATGTCTCAGTCATTCACTCATCATTGGGATGACGTGGAGTATTTCAAGCTCGCCTTACCCCATGCCCTGAAGCTAGATAAAGTGGCAGGGGTAAAAGGAGGATGCGTTGCCTGCCACGGTCCCCTTGCCTTC
>DAOURD010000341.1:0-2955 GCA_030625295.1 Desulfobacterales bacterium
TCGCCGGTTTCGTCAACGTAACGGATTGCCAGATCATCGCCACCCGGAACAGGATCTATCGTATGGACTCGACTGCGGATTAGAGTTACACCTTTTAAAATGGCTCTGTTCAGATAGTCCTCGAATCCCTTTCCATGGGTCCTCATATCCATGTAAAAGATGGTCGTTTCAATATCTCCACTATATTCTCTTGTATTAATGGCCTCCTTAAGGGCGTACATGCAACACACAGAGGAGCAATACGGGGCGTCGCACTGGTTAATATTCCTTGATCCTACGCACTGAAGCCACGCTATCTTTTTCACGGCCCGGTCATCAGAGGGTCTCCTGAGGATTCCCTGGTTAGGCCCAAGGGGCCTTTGGATCTGTTCGTACTCCACACTGGTAATCACATTTGGCAAAAGGCCATACGAATAGCCGTAGCACGTGGTTGGCCCAGAGGGTTCAATACCTGCCGCAAGGACAATCGCCCCTGCGTCTACGATTTTCTCTCCGTTGTCTGTTTGCAGGGAAACGGTGAAACCCCCTATTTCCCCGGACACATCCAGGACCGTGGAATTTAACATCACGTTGATGTTAAGATGCTCTTTGCAGGCAGCAATTCTGGGGTCGAGTTTGCAGCAGGCACAGAGCGGATAAGTCCGGTGAAGATTGGGTATCATGCCACCCAAGGAAGCGGTACGCTCTACCAGATGCACCCCATAGCCCGCCCCCGCAAGGGTAAGCGCTGCTTGAATTCCTGCAATGCCACCCCCGATAATGACTACAGTGCCTTTTGGTTTTTCTTGACTCATACCTTCGGCCGGACTTCTCTGAGCGGAAGCAAGCCTGCCCGTTCTATGATCTCAGGAAGCCTTTCCTCGCATCCTATGGCCATGATATGGACACCTCTGACCCCCTCTGTCTCCTTGAGCGCTGCAATTTGCTCAATACAAATCTCTATTCCTTCCTCTTGCTGTTTATCCTCGGACACGGCGCGAAGACGATCCATGGTAGCGTCAGGGATCATGATCCCGGGGACGTTATTTCGCAGGTGCTCCGCCATTTGAACCGATTTAAGCGCCAGCACCCCGGCAATGACGGGACACTGGTCTGTTAAACCGTGGTCTCTTGCCTGGTTTAACCACGCCTTAAAACGATTGAGTTCCAGTACGGGTTGAGTTTGAATAAACTCGGCCCCTGCAGCAATCTTTTTCTGCAGGCGTATAACGTGCACTTCAAGGGATTGCACAAAGGGGTTGGCAACGCCTCCGACAAAAAATTTTGGGTTTCCGGAGACCTTTTTGCCGTTCATCAGGCATCCCTGAACCCGCATCTGTTTCACTGCTGCAATCCACTGGATGGAATCGAGATCAAAGACTTTTTTGGCCTGCGGGTGATCACCTCTTGCCGGGTGGTCTCCTGTGAGGCAGAGGACATTTTGGATCCCCAGGGCCAAGGCACCCAGAAGGTCACTTTGAAGGGCAATACGGTTCCTATCCCGTGTTGTCATTTGCAGGACGGGTTCTATCCCCATGTCCAGGAGAATCTTTGACATGGCCCAACTCGACATCCTGACCCTTGCACAGGGATTGTCGTTCACATTGACGGCATCGACCTTCCCCTTCAATAGGGATGCGTTCTTGAGTATAGTATCCACATCTATGCCGCGGGGAGGGTTGCACTCACACGTGACCGCGAATTTTCCCCCAGTGAGTATTCTTTGGAGGTTGGTTTCTCCCTTCATGTTGTCAAGTCCTCCCTAATAATCTTGCGCGGCCCGCCTGACAGGCTGGTTGACCAGTCCTTTGCGCCAATGGTTTGTGCCAACAGATCGAGCTGCCCCAGATTTTTCATCCGCTTATAGATAAGCTCCCAGATGCAATCCATATCTCTATCGACCTCACATTTCCCGTCCACCGAGCCTCCGCAAGGGCCATTAAGAAGCCCCTTTGCGCAGCGGGTAATCGGGCACAGCCCACCGAAGCTTTGGATCTGGCAATTCCCACAGCCACTACAATACTCTCCCCATATCCCATGCTCAAGCGTTCCTCCCATGAAACCCGTGTTGAGCCCAGGAAGAACGACCATGTCATCAAATTGCTCTGCAATATATTGAGGGCCTATGCTGCAAGCGAGTGATATTATGGCGTCGTATTTGTTCTTCTTGATGGGATCATCCAACCATGCAATGAACTCCGGCTCGCACTGGCGGTCAAGGGTGAGCTCGTCAACAGAGACCGGTTTCCCCTTTTTCTGACGCGCGATCCTGAAAGCTGCTGCAAGTATAGCGACTTCTTTTTCCCCACCAGCGTGACAGACCGTGACACACCCCTTGCAACCGACCATCAAGATGTTGTTATACCCATCTATCATTGCAAGGAGTTCCCTGATCGGCTTGTGTTCTGCAATAATCATAGCAAGAATCCTCCCCCCTCACTCCACCACAGATGCCTTGGCCAGAGCCTTTACCTTTAGGGCCATGATTTTCCGGTATACTTCTTCCGGAGGCTTTTTGTCGCCGTCCACCACAAGGAGATCATCTTCCACGGATATCTTAAAAAGGCGCTCGTTTTCTTTGAGATAAGGGAGTATGAGTCGCCAGTCTTCTTCGGTCAACTCGAAAAACGCGCCCCCGTTCAATTGTTCCTCTACAAGCATCCTGTGAGGATCTCGCACATATATTGCCCCACCGGAGGCGAGAGAGAAGAGGTTTGAGCCTGGATATGGGGTTGCTTGGGGTCGGACAGCTCCCTCGTGATTGAATTCTATGCCATTTAGTATCACGAACCCGCCGCCCCTGAGGACATCGCCTGCCATAAAAGACTCTGCCAGATAGTCCAGGGCCGTGCCATTAATGACGACCCTGGGCCGCCCAACGGCATTGATCAGGGGGCGGCCAGCCGCGTTGCCCATGACATAGACGTCTCCTCCCTTTGCGCCGTACATAAACGTTTGCCCAATGTCGCCGTAGAC
>DAOURD010000055.1:0-6524 GCA_030625295.1 Desulfobacterales bacterium
TAAGGTACCATCAACGCTACGCCCCGGCAGGCACAAATGTCAACTTTGTCGAACAACTCGATGACGGCACGTTTTCCATTCG
This sequence comes from Desulfobacterales bacterium, assembly GCA_030625295.1. GTDB lineage: Bacteria > Desulfobacterota > Desulfobacteria > Desulfobacterales. The sequence goes on from DAOURD010000055.1 coordinate 83, forward strand.
CACCTATGAGCGTGGTGTGGAAGATGAGACCCTGGCCTGTGGGACGGGCTCGGTTGCAACTGCTCTCATTGCTGCCACAAAAGGGATAGCGGCTTCTCCTGCTGTACTGCATACCCGGGGAGGCGAAGCCCTGAAAGTCTACTTCGAGGGATCCGGAGATGATTTTCGCAACGTGTTTCTTGAAGGAGACGCCCGGGTTATTTATGAAGGCCGACTTTGGAAAGAAGATAGTTGGGACGGAGGACCCTGGTGAGGATTGAAAAAGCTGACAGACTGAAACACCTTCCTCCTTATCTTTTCAAAGAGATTGATCGCCAGAAAGAACAGGTTCGAGCTAAGGGGATTGACATTATTGATCTTGGGGTAGGGGATCCAGACCTTCCAACCCCACCTCATATTATCGAGGCCTTAAAGAGAGCGGGTTCAGATCCGGCCAATCATCGATATCCTTCCTATTCAGGGATGGGTGAGTTTAATGCTGCAGTGGCAAAGTGGTATAAGCAGCGTTTTGACGTGGACCCGGATGCCAGCACAGAGGTGGTGACCTTGATTGGGTCCAAGGAGGGGATTGCCCACATCCCCCTGGCCTTTATAAACCCCGGAGATATTGCTCTCGTGGCCAGTCCAGGCTATCCAGTTTACCATATTGGCACCCAGTTTGCAGGTGGGACACCATATTTCATGGATCTTTTGAAGGAGAATAGGTTTTTGCCTGACCTTGAAGCCATTTCACCGGAAGTGGCCCAAAAGGCCAAGATGATGTTTATAAACTATCCAAACAATCCCACGGCAGCAGTGGCTACCAAGGATTTCTTTGAATCGGTGGTCGCCTTTGCCAGGGAACATGATGTTATCGTATGTCACGACGCTGCCTATTCCGAGATGGCCTTTGATGGTTATAGGCCGATGAGTTTTCTTGAGGTGGAAGGGGCTAAGTCTGTCGGAATCGAGTTTCACTCCCTTTCCAAGACCTATAATATGACAGGTTGGCGTATCGGGTTTGCGGTCGGTTGTGCGGATGTAATCAGCGCTTTGGGCCAGGTAAAGAGTAACATCGATTCCGGTGCATTTCAGGCCGTTCAGATTGCGGGGATTACCGCTCTGGAAGGAGACCAAGCATGTGTTGAAGATATGAGACAGACATATGCGGAGCGTCGAGATATTTTGGTAGCCGGCCTCCGCTCCGTGGGTTTATCAGTGGATAAACCGTGTGCAACGTTCTATCTCTGGGTTGAGGTGCCAGAGGGGTACACGTCGGCAGGGTTTGCCAGTCTGCTTTTGACAGAAGCTGGTATTGTGACCACGCCCGGGAACGGATTTGGTGCAGCAGGTGAAGGGTATGTCCGGATGGCCCTCACGGTTGACCGTGAGCGAATCCGTGAAGCAGTGGAACGGATGAGCCGGTTAGGCCCGTTTGCCCTCAATGACTGATATGACTCACGAAAGCTCACGTTACCCACATACTGCTTACATAGGGGTTGGATCGAATATTGGGGATAAGGCGAACAATTGTCGCAAGGGAATCGTAGCGATTAATAGGTGCGAGGGTTGCATGGTGGAGGCCCAGTCCCCCCTGTATGAGACCGAACCGGTTCATTTGGAGTGTCAAGATTGGTTTGTAAATGGTGTAGTCAGGATTCGTACCGATCTTGAGCCAGAAACCCTTCTCGCACGACTAAAAGCCATTGAACATGCAATGGGACGTCGGCCTGGAGGAGTCAGGTTCGGCCCCAGGACCTTGGACCTGGACATTCTGTTTTATGATGACCGCATCTTGCGTACAAGATTGCTGCAAATCCCTCACCCGAGGCTGCACGAAAGGAGGTTTGTCCTCAGGCCCCTGTGCAACATTGCGGCGGGGCTTACACATCCCGTTTTTGGGCAGACTATACAATCCCTTCTATCTGATTTGAAGGAGGGGGAAAAGAAAGCCAAACTGTACAAATGCGACTACTGATCCTTTGTTTTTTGATCTACCTTGGATATTGGGTTTTCAAGAAGTGGGCACTTCCAGAGCGATCCTCTACAACACCGCCAGAGGACGTGGCTTCGATCCCGGTGGACGACGTGATGGTCAAGGACCCTTTTTGTCAAACTTACTTAGCAAAGAAACAGGGTGTCAAGAGCGTTATCAACGGAAAGACCCACTACTTTTGCAGCACCGCATGTCGGGACAAATATCTTGAGGCGATCAAGGACTCTAAACGATGATCTGGCGTTTGGGCATTTCTGTTTTTGCCTAATGAATCTGCTGCCATAGGATTGGCTGTGTCTGCCGAAAAGATACTGGATACTGGATACTGGATGCTGGATACTGGATACCGGTTGCTTGTTGCCGTTTTGCCCATTTCATCTTCTTTTTTATTGCACGTTCCGCATTCCGCAATCCGTACTGTTTTCAAGGCGTCAGCCGCAAATCCGAAATACTATGTGTGGGCCCTGGGCGTGAGTCTATTCGTCTCAATGCCAGTGCGGGCGGATATTTACCGCTATGTTGACAGGGAGGGGATCATCCATTTTACAAATGTACCCACGATACCAGGATATCATCTCTATATGCGCGAGGGCTCCCTGCTCCCTGCCGATGATGCATCGAGCTGTTATGACGTGTATATCGCAGAAGCGGCCCGTAAGCACGGGGTGTCATTTTCCCTGATCAAGGCAGTTATTAAGGCGGAGTCGGACTTCGATCCCTATGCTGTTTCCAAATCAGGCGCGTGTGGACTAATGCAGATCATGCCAGAAACCGCAAAGGCCCTGGGTGTTATTGATGCGTTTGACCCTCGAGAGAACATCTTTGGAGGAGCACGTTATCTCAAAAAGCTCCTGACACAATTCCAAGGAAGCTTGCCTCTGACCTTGGCGGCTTATAACGCAGGCCCCCAAAAGGTTCAGTCCCTCAAATCCGTGCCGCCTTTTGAGGAAACCCGGCGATTTGTACGCAGGGTCATGCAATATCTTAACCGGTACTGAGGGAATTTGTAACCGTTCACGGGTTCAGAGGTTCAGGGTTCAGGGTTAACCGAAAGTCTGAACGGTGAACCCTGAAACCTGTCAACGCCTGGAGAAAGGTAACACCGAACGGTGAACTCTGAACCTGTGAACGCCTGAGGGAATTTTTTGTTGACAAGGAAGCAAGAGATCGTTAGAACTTAGGGGCTTCGCCCACAATTGGAATACTGGAATACTGGAATATTGGAATGGTGGAATGTTGGGTGTAAGAGGATTCCCGCCTGCCAGCGCCATGCTCGCCGGGAAGCTGCAATGCTAGCACACATGGCAATGGCGGGCAGGTTGGTCTTTTTTTCTTTTACATCATTCCAATATTCCATCATTCCATTATTCCTTGATCGAATTTGCAATAGGGCCTATAAATATCTACCATTTCAATAGGTTGTAGAAATTCCGAGACGTGAACTTAGGGGCTTCGCCCAAATTGGAGTACTGGAGTGTTGGAGTGTTGGAGTGTTGGGTATAAATGTATAAATGGTTGGGTGGTTGACTAGTTGAGTAGTTAAGCAGTTGAGTAGTTGAGTTTGCTAAAGGGTAACGACTCAACCAATCGACAACTTAAGGACTCAACACCAGTGAGTGAAGACATAGGGTTTTTAGCACAAAGGTTGCGCCTGACGGGTTGAAAAGATGCACTCTGTGTCAGCTTTTACTACCCACTACTCCAGTACTCCAACACTCCATTAAGGTCTTTGGTAGTTCGTGGATGTAACTTACATGAAAATGGCCCTTGAGCTGGCCGAACAGGGTCGTGGTTGGACCTCCCCCAACCCGATGGTGGGCGCGGTTATTGTTAAAGACGGCACGGTAGTGGGAAAAGGTTTCCATCAAACCGCGGGCGGCCCCCATGCCGAGATCCACGCCCTTAATGACGCTGGGGAAAAAGCCAGGGGAGCCACGCTCTATGTGACCTTCGAGCCGTGCAACCACACAGGCCGGACACCACCGTGCACGCAAGCAATCCTGAAAAATGGTATTAGACGAGTCGTAGCAGGAATGAAAGATCCCAATCCGCAGGTGACCGGCGGCGGGCTTGCTTTTCTGACAAGTCAGGGCCTGGACGTGTCGGTTGGGGTCTGTGAAGACGAATGTCACCGTCTCAATGAAATCTTCATCAAATACGTCACCACATCGTTGCCCTTTGTCATCCTGAAATGTGCGGCTACGCTTGACGGTTGCATTGCGACACGTACAGGGGATTCCAAGTGGATCACCAATCCCCTTTCAAGACAATTCGTCCATGAACTCCGTCATGCCGTTGACGCGATCATGGTGGGTATAGGAACCGTCCTTAAGGACAACCCCCGGCTGACAACACGCCTTGAAGGCCGTAAAGGATCAGACCCCATACGGATCGTGCTCGATACCCATCTATCGATACCCCCGAATGCAAGGCTGTTGCATCTTGCTTCCGATTCTGATACCTTAATTGTCACTGGTAGTTCGGCCCCGGCCGAAAAGAGAAGGATGCTGGAAAGACCGGGGGTGCGTCTTCTTGCCTTGAAGGACGTCAGGGGGCAGATTGATCTCACTGCCCTTGCAAGAGAGCTGGGCAGGATGGGCATTACCAGCCTCCTAATCGAAGGGGGAAGCCGCGTCAATGGTTCAGCCTTGAGGGCCGGCATCGTGGACAAGGTCTACATTTTTTATGCCCCCAAGATTTATGGCGGCGACGACGGGGTTCCCGTATGCGCCGGACCGGGCGTTGAGTTCATGGAACAAAGCATGAGGCTTAAAGATATTTCGGTTCATCGATTTGAAGACGACGTAATGATCGAAGGGTATCTGAGACATCAAGAGTGAACTAAAGTGAGCTAAAGTGCCTAAAGTTACTTTTGGAACTTTTTACGAAACCATCAATTTTAGTTCACTTTAGGCACTTTAGTTCACTTTAGGCACTTTAGGCACTTGCACTACCATGTTCACTGGCATTATAGAGGGTCTTGGAACGGTTAAGTCGCTAAACCGCGCGGCAGGCGGCCTGCGCATGGGTATTGAAGCCGATTTTCATATGGACAAGATCAAGGTTGGTGATAGCATTGCTGTGAGTGGGGCCTGCCTGACCGTCGTCCATTTTCAGGACAATATCTTTGAAGTTGATGTGGCCCCTGAGACGCTCTCAAAGACGACCCTGGGACAGGCAAAAGTTGGAAACAGGGTGAACTTGGAGCGGGCACTCCGTCTTGGTGATCGTCTTGATGGGCACCTGGTAACCGGACACGTTGATTGCGTTGGCGTGGTTCAGGCCAAGCGGGCCGTGGCCAATGCCACTCTTTTTTCGTTTGGGGTGTCAGAAGCCCTTTCCCGCTACGTTGTTCAGAAAGGTTCCGTTGCCGTTGATGGCATCAGTCTTACAGTAAATGCGTGCAAAAAAGGCACTTTTGAAGTTAGCATAATCCCTCACACAGCCAAAATGACCACCATGGGCTTTAAGAAAGTAGAAGATCCGGTCAACATCGAGACTGATATGATAGCAAAATACGTGGAGCGCTTTACACAGCCCTTTGCTAACGGGTACACCGACACAAAGGATACGACTTCATCCATTGATGAAACCCTGCTCACAAAGACAGGGTTTATGTAAGGAGAACAACATGGCACGCTTGACCGTAGAACAAGCAATAGAAGACATCAGGCAAGGCAAGATGGTCATTCTCGTTGATGACGAGGACCGCGAGAACGAAGGGGACCTCACCATGGCTGCCGAAAAGGTGACACCCGAGGCTATCAATTTCATGGCTAAATATGGCAGGGGCCTGATCTGCCTCTCTTTGAACCCGGAAAAAGTAAAAGCCCTGGATTTGCCTCCCATGGCGGGTAATAATACCTCACGCTTCCAGACCGCCTTTACCGTATCCATAGAGGCCAGACACGGCGTGACCACGGGAATCTCCGCCGCAGACAGGGCCGCAACTATCCTGACTGCTATAGCAGATGATGCCAAACCGTTTGATCTGGTGAGGCCCGGCCATATATTTCCGCTTCGCGCGCGAAAGGGCGGCGTTATTGTTCGGACCGGACAGACAGAAGGGTCTGTAGATCTGGCGCGGCTTGCGGGCTTGAGGCCAGCAGGGGTGATCTGTGAGATCATGAACGAAGATGGCACGATGGCCAGGATGCCTGACCTGAAAATATTCTCAGAAAAGCATCATATCGGAATCTGCACCATCGCAGACCTGATCGAATACCGACTCCAAACAGAGTGCTTCGTACATCCTGTGGCCACCACACCCATTCCGACCAGTATCGCAGGTGGTTTTATGACCACTGTTTATGAAAACGATGTGGATGACTTGCTGCATATCGCCCTGGTCAAGGGGGAAATCGATTCTGCCAGGCCCGTCCTGGTGCGTGTTCATTCGGAATGTCTCACCGGTGATGTGTTTGGTTCCATGCGGTGCGACTGCGGAGAACAACTTCATGCTGCCAT
>DAOURD010000209.1:0-4194 GCA_030625295.1 Desulfobacterales bacterium
CGAGACGTCAAGACCGACATTGCCTTGATCAAGATAAAGTCCTGGCGAGACTTTCAGGCCGTAAAGTGGGGTGACTCTGATGCCCTGAAAGTAGGTGAGTGGGTTGTAGCTATCGGAAGCCCCTTTGGGCTGGAACATACAGTAACGGCCGGTATCGTGAGCGCCAAGGGCCGTGTGATCGGCTCCGGACCGTACGATGATTTTATCCAGACCGATGCTTCCATCAATCCCGGAAACAGCGGTGGGCCGCTTATCAATATGAAAGGAGAGGTGATAGGTATCAATACGGCCATTGTTTCCAGAAGCGGTGGTAATGTGGGGATTGGGTTTGCCATTCCGATCAACCTTGCCCGCGGGATCATTAAGCAACTCAAAGCATCGGGCACAGTCACGCGAGGCTGGCTTGGTGTTAGCATCCAGGACCTGACTCCGGACCTTGCCGAGTATTATGGTGTGAAAGATGGCAAGGGTGCACTGATAGGAGAGGTTTTCGAGGGAGACCCTGCCAACAAAGCAGGGATCAAACCAAAGGATGTGATCATTGAGGTGGATGGCGATAAGATTGACGACAGCCGGGACCTCTCTCAAAAAATTGCGGAGATCCGGGTGGGGGACAAAATTACCATTAAGGTGGTGAGGAGCGGAAAGGAACTCACCTTTCGAGTGGACATTGCCAAACGCACGGAGGACAAAGAAAGCCTTGCTCTGCAACAGCCCATGGAAGAGGCCGTTCTGGGCATGGCAGTCTCCGCCCTGACAAGAGAGCTTGCCAGGCGATTCAATATATCAGAGACCGAAGGCGTTGTGGTTGTGAGTGTGGAGCAGGATGGCCCGGCTGACAAGGCCGATGTCCAAAAAGGGGATCTTATCCTGGAGATAGATCACAAGCCTATAAAGACCCTTGACGATTATCAATCACAGATTGAAAAAGTGAAAAAAGGCGAGACGATTTCCCTACTGATTAAGAGAAGGAGAGGTTTTTTGGCCCTTAACATAACGAAATAGGTTGAGCCCGATGAATAGACTGGTCATCCCATCACCTGCAAAGATTAATCTCTTTTTAAAGGTGGTTGGGAGACGACCAGATGGATACCACGAAATCATAACCCTCCTCTCTCGGATTGGTCTGTTTGATACCGTCGTACTGCACTTTGATCAACCCTCCATAAGCGTCACCTGCTCTCACCCCAGGGTACCGGAAGACAGAAGCAATTTGGCATATCGGGCGGCTTCACTTTTTTTTGAGGCCCTGTCAACAGACGATGGCGTGGCTATTTTCATTGACAAGGTGATACCTGTGGCTGCAGGCCTTGGTGGTGGCAGCAGCAATGCTGCTGCCGTGCTGATGGGGTTGAACCAGCACTATGGGCTTCCTTTTAGCGACGGTAAACTTAGGAAGATTGGGCTTAAGGTTGGAGCCGATGTCCCCTTTTTCTTGTTTAGGCATGTGGCAGTCGCCCGTGGGATTGGGGATGACTTGCAGATGTATGAAGATCTGCCGCCGATGTATGTGGTTTTGGTGTGTCCGGGATTCGAGGTGCCCACGGCCTGGGTTTACAAAAACCTGAGTTTAGGATTGACAAATCGTGAAAAAAGATTCAGAATGATTAGTCTTAAGGAAGATTTTTCGCGTGTTAAACACCGTTTGTTTAATGATTTGGAGCAAGTAACCATTGGCAAGTTTCCGGAGATAAGGAGCATCAAGAAGGCCCTCCTCAATCTCGGTGCCGAAGCAGCTCTCATGTCCGGGAGCGGGCCAAGTGTGTTTGGCCTGTTCAAGGATGCGCAGCAGGCTACAAAAGCGAATCACAACATAACCCGGCTGCGGCAGAAAGGAACATGGAAAACATTTCTGGTGGAGTTATTGCTTCCATAGCGTGTTGGGGTGTCGTCAAGTGGTAAGACACAGGATTTTGGTTCCTGCATTCGGAGGTTCGAATCCTCCCACCCCAGCCACACTAGATTGATGATTGATGATTGATGATTGATAATTGATGAATTAGCGACAACAATCGACAATCGACAATCAACAATCAACAATCGACAATCAACAATCCTGCGAGGTAACCTATGCATAGTCTTGTTCTGTTTACTGGAAACTCTAATCCTGAATTGGCTCGGGCTGTTTGCCGTCACATTGGTATGAAGTTGGGTGACGCCCAGGTAACAACATTTAGTGATGGTGAAATTCGTGTAGAAATCAGAGAAAACGTGCGAGGCAAGGACGTTTTTGTCTTGCAGTCCACATGCGTTCCTGTGAATGACCATTTGGTAGAACTGCTCCTGATGATAGATGCCTTCAAGCGCTCATCAGCGCAGAGGATCACAGCGGTCATTCCGTACTACGGCTATGCCCGGCAGGACAAGAAGGTGGCGCCCCGTGTGCCCATCAGTGCAAAATTGGTGGCTGACCTCATTACGACATCTGGCGCTAACCGCGTGATCACCATGGATCTCCATGCCGGCCAAGTCCAGGGGTTTTTCAATATTCCCGTGGACAACCTCTTTGCAGCCCCGGTTCTTTTAGAATATATCAAGAACAATGTTAGAAACGATACGGTCATTGTTTCTCCGGACGCGGGGGGCGTGGAAAGGGCCCGGGCCTTTGCCAAGCGCCTTGATACCCAACTGGCGATTATCGATAAGCGACGCATAGCGCCCAACAAGGCCCAGGCCATGAACGTAGTAGGCGATGTTGAAGGAAAAACAACCGTTATCTTAGATGACATGGTGGACACCGGAGGGACCCTCATCCAGGCAGCTGAGGCATTGAAAAAACACGGAGCTTTGGAGGTTCATGCTTGCTGTGCTCATGCCGTCCTATCAGGTTCTGCTGTGGATCGTATTACGAAATCGGTGTTAAAGACCCTTGTGGTGACCGATACCAACCCTCTAGGTGAAAACGCCAGGGGGTGTGACAAGATCCGCGTATTGTCCGTCTCCAAACTTTTGGCAGAGGCGATTCATCGCTGCCACACAGGCAGTTCGGTCAGCTCCCTGTTCGTATAAGATCGCTTCGCGATCTTATATATCGCGGCTTCGCCGCTTGGAATAAGGAAATTACTACACTATCAAGTCAACTATTCAGTCCCACCCTTTGAAAAAAGGGGGTTAGGGGGGATTTATCTGCCAGGTACAAGCAAAAATCCCCCCCGGCCCCCCTTTACAAAAGAGGGGAGTGAACGAAATCCAAAATCCAAAATCAGGAGGGAAGTTCATTGGAAATATTTGATCTCAAAACCACTCAACGAAATACCTTCGGTAAGAGCTCGGCACGGGCACTCAGACGGCAAGGCCTTATCCCTGCAGTGCTGTATGGCCCGAAAAGAGAGTCCGTGCCCCTTACCATCTCCCCACTCGATCTGGATAACGTCTACAAGGCGAGCGGAACTGAACGGGTGGTTCTAAACCTTGTGATTGAAAACGGCGGCACCCAAAACGCTACAGCGGTGGTAAAAGAGGTGCAGGCCTCTCCTGTGACCGGGCAATATCTTCATATCGATTTTTACGAAATATCTTTGGATAAGGAGATTGTGGTGAATGTGCCGATCGAGGTCACGGGGAGGTCAAAAGGCGTTGAGCGCGGAGGCTTTTTGCAGGTTGTGCGCTATGAACTCGAGATATCCTGTCTTCCCGCAGACATGCCGGACAAGATCGAAGTTGATGTGACAGGCCTCGACATCGGGGACTCCATTCACATTGGAGACATTGACCTGGGGGATAAGGTTAGGCTGCTGGCTGACACCGGCTTTACTGTGGCCACGGTTGTGGCACCCACTGTGGAGGAAGAAGAGATTCCTGAGGAAGAATTGGAAGTGGCTGAAGAGGCCCCAGCCGAGGAGGCCGAAGCTGGAGCGGAAACGGCCAACAAGTAGCGTTTAGATGCCAAAGGATCGGTTTTGCCTGATCGTAGGTCTGGGAAACCCCGGGGAGGCATACCGCCTGACTCGGCATAACATCGGGTTTATGGTCGTTGATCGACTGGCCCATAGGCACAGCGTATTAGTGAGTAAACGGCGGTTTGGGGCCGTATTTGGTCTTGGCAGAGTGGACGAGCGATCTGTGATCCTTGCCAAGCCCATGACCTTTATGAATCTGTGTGGGCCGGCAGTTCGAAACCTGGCTCATTTTTTCAACCTGGATACAAAAGACCTTTTGGTGATTCACGACGACATCGACCTTGTCTTTGGAAAA
>DAOURD010000065.1:0-6240 GCA_030625295.1 Desulfobacterales bacterium
CCGGCATCCGTAAGCCGATCTAAGACCTCCAGGAGTTTCTGGATGTCGACAAAATGGAGTCCTGTTGTGGGCTCATCAAGGATATAAACGGTTCTCCCTGTTGCCCGCTTGCTGAGCTCTTTTGATAACTTGACCCGCTGAGCCTCCCCGCCGGAAAGGGTGGTCGCTGGTTGTCCGAGGCGAACGTAGCCCAGACCAACATCTGCCAATGTCTGAAGCCTGGTTCTTATCTTCTTGATCTTGCCAAAGAAGTCGAGGGCCTGGTCTACGGTCATGTCCAGCACTTCCGAAATGTTCTTTCCCTTGTACCTGATATCCAGGGTCTCCCGGTTGTATCGCTTTCCCTGGCACACATCGCACGTCACGTAGACATCAGGGAGAAAGTGCATCTCGATCTTGATAATTCCATCCCCGCGACACGCCTCGCACCGTCCTCCTTTCACGTTGAAGCTGAAGCGTCCAGGTTTATATCCGCGTGCCCTGGCCTCCAGGGTTCTGGAGAACAGGTCTCGGATGTCGGCAAACACACCAGTGTAGGTGACTGGATTAGAACGTGGAGTTCGTCCGATCGGGGACTGGTCTACATTGATGACACCATCTATCTTTTCAAGGCCGGTCAGTCGCCTGTATTTTCCCACGGCTTTCCTGGAATGATAGAAGCGACGAGTCAGAGATCGATACAGCGTTTCAACGACCAGGGTCGATTTGCCCGAGCCCGACACCCCGGTGACGCATACAAAACATCCCAAAGGGAACCGAACTGCAATATCTTTGAGGTTGTTGGCCGATGCCCCTTCCACGGCCATGTGGCCGTTTTTGATCGGACGGCGTTTTGCAGGCACCGGTATGGTTTTACGACCTGACAGATACTGACCGGTAACAGAGGTCTCGTGGTGAAGCAAAGCCTCGGGTGGCCCATTAAATACAAGGTGTCCGCCATCGGCCCCGGCTCCGGGCCCCATATCAATCACATAGTCAGCCGAAAGGATTGTTTCTGCGTCATGCTCCACCACAAGAACCGTATTTCCCAGATCACGCATCTGTTTGAGAGTGCTAAGGAGTTTCTCGTTGTCCCGCTGGTGGAGCCCAATACTGGGTTCATCCAGGACATAGAGTACGCCGGTTAGCTTGGAACCGATCTGGGTGGCCAAGCGAATCCGCTGCCCCTCTCCGGCCGAAAGCGTGGCCGAAGCCCGATGGAGCGTCAAATAGCCTATTCCCACCTGGGTCAAAAAAAGGAGCCTTTCGGTAATCTCTTTCAGTATGGGATCTGCGACGACCCTGTCTCGAGGGCCGAGAGGTATCGCCGTAAAAAAGTCAAGGAGGTCAGTGACTGAACGTTTGCACACCTGGTGGATGGATTCCCCGCCAACCTTTACTGCAAGGCTTTCTGGTTTGAGCCTTGCACCATGACACTCAGGACATGGCCGCATGTTCATAAACCGCTCAATCCCTTCACGGGCCTCGTGTGATCGGGTCTCCCTATAACGCCGTTCAAGGTTGGGAATAACCCCCTCAAAGGGTCTGGAGTAGGTATAGCGTTTACCGTTCCGTTCAAGATAAAAGGGGATGGCCTTGCCCTTGGATCCATAAAGGAGGAGATCTCTGAGGGCTTCGGGAAATTCGTCGAAGGGCGTATGGATGTTCATGTGAAAGTGTCGGGTGATGGCGTCTAATACCTGATAGAAGTAGACCGAATGTCGATTTTCCCACGGGACAATCGCACCATCCCTTAGAGAAAGGGCAGGGTCAGGCACGATCAGGTCGGGGTCAAAGACCATCATGGAGCCGAGGCCGTTGCAGGCAGGGCAGGCCCCCTGAGGGCTATTAAAGGAGAAACTGGCGGGAGAGAATGGCGGATAGCTCATACCGCAAAGCATACAGGCTGCCTTTTCACTAAAGATGAGTGGCTCGTCCTCCAACAGGTCCACCGTGACCAGGCCTTCTGACTCCCCCATGGCAAGTTCGATAGAGTCGGCCAGACGATTCCGGACTGATTCCTTAACAATTAGACGGTCAACCATGACCTCTATGCTATGCTCTATGTTCTTATCAAGTGAAACCGGTTCATCCAGGTCAAACGTCCTGCCATCCACCCTGACGCGAGCAAAGCCGTCCTTTTGCAGTCTTTGAAACAGCCCTTGATGGGTCCCCTTCTGACCAGTGACCACAGGAGACAGGATAATGACCTTGGTACCCGGCTTAAGGGCCAGGACTCGATCCACGATCTCTTGGGTAGTCTGGGATGTAATGGGTTGTCCACACCTGTGGCAATGGGGTTGGCCGATGCGCGCAAAGAGGAGTCGAAGATAATCGTAGATCTCAGTAACGGTGCCAACCGTAGACCGGGGATTCTTGGTGATTGTTTTTTGCTCGATGGCGATGGCTGGGGCAAGGCCTTCGATGCTGTCCACATCCGGCTTGTCCATCTGCTCCAAGAACTGGCGAGCATAAGCTGAAAGTGACTCAACATATCGTCTCTGCCCTTCAGCGTAAAGCGTATCAAAGGCCAGAGTCGATTTGCCGGAGCCCGAAATACCGGTTATTACGACGAGTCGATTTCGAGGGATGTCGACATCGATATTTTTGAGGTTATGCTGGCGCGCGCCGCGTACGGCGATCTTGTCTAAAGGCATGGTTACTTTCAGTTTCCCGTTTGTGCTCTTAGCTCCGCTTCGCTCGGCAATTGGCCCGTCCTGGCGCGGGCGGGGTAAACCCGCCCCTACCTTACGTAGGGTCGGCTTTATGCCGACCGCTTCATTCTCACGACGGAGTAACTTAAAAATAATAAACTTTAAAGCCTTATCCTGCAAGATGAAAAGCTTACTCCACAGGGCAGGCAAGCCCAAGAAACACAACAGACTCAAGAAACTGCTTATTTCAAGGTCTTTTTCCTTGACGCTCATTGTTTGCCCACTATATCCTTTTGAGTCGGTTGAGCCGGTTATGCCCGTTTTGCCGGTTGAGCCGGTTATGTTATTTGCCTCTTAAGTTTCTGATAAGACAATCGATTATTTTACGCACGGTTGTACATTGATCATAGATTTCGTTTTGCTCCTTGTCAGAAATATAGTCTTGATCAATGGCGACATAAGTGTAATTCTGAATCTCAGATATTGAACGTCTCGAATATCTTAAGAATCTTATTTAACTCAACCGGCTCAACCGGCTCAACCGGCTCAACCGGCTCAACCGGCAAATGAAAGGGGGACCTTATGGCCATTGCAGAACTTAGCATCATTCCTATAGGAACTAAGTCCACCAGGCTAAGCAGCTATGTTGCAGCGTGCCTTAAGGTCCTGGAGGACTCTGGCCTCACCTATGAAGTCCATGGCATGGGCACCATCATAGAGGGGGACCTCAAAGACATCTTTGAGGTTATGTTGAAAATGCACGAGGTGCCCTTTGAAGCCGGGGCACTTCGGGTTGTGACTTCTATCAAGATCGACGACAGAAGGGACAAAAAGGCGTCAGCCAAAAACAAGGTGAAAGCAGTATATCTCAGACGTAAATCGTAAATCGTTATTCGCGGGTCGTTACGTTTTACGTGTGACGGTCACCGAAACGAGCTGCGAACAACGAATGACGAAGAATGGTTACAGAATCTTTTGAATCGCATGAATAGCACAAGCCAAAAAGGAGAGAGTGATCTCCTGAAAACCCTCCATCGGCAATACAATACCTACCCGACAGAGATAGCCGTCGCTGGCAAAAGGCTCAAGTTTCTCCAGGCCAAGGAAATCGAAGGTGCCCTTGATGGCGTTTGCCTGGGTGAAAGCGGTTCGGCCGAATTTCCCTTCTGGCTGAAAATATGGGAGGCCTCTGTTGTCTTAGCCAACTTCTTGTCTCACATTCCACAGGACGATAACAAGGAATGGCTCGAGGTGGGAGCCGGCATGGGGGTGGCTGGTATTTTTACAGCAGCCTTTGGGCACAAGATGACAATCACGGACCATAATGAGGACGCCATCAAGTTTGCCCGGGCGAACGCTACGTTAAACGGTCTGGAAAATATCGAGTTTGCCCTTTTGGACTGGACCCGGCCGGCCGTTGCCAATCAGTACGACTACATTATCGGATCAGAGGTAATTTATAAGGAGGATCTCTTCGAGCCCCTTATGCACGTGTTTAAAAGCTTGCTGTTGCCCGGCGGAACCATTTTCCTGGCCGGGGATGTCAGAAGAAAATCACCCTTGAAGTTTTTCGATATGCTGAGGCGCGATTTCGAAATTGAAAGAAGTTCTCACACCTTGCGAACCCAGGACGAAGCCTATGTGATTGGTCTTTATAGGCTCCGTTTTCGCCAAGTAAGCAATTTGCTTGAACGGAATAGAAAAACCAATGCCGATTGAACTCAATTTCTGGGTTGTACCACCCTTTGTCAGTTTTTTGACCTTGTTTGCCTTGGCGGGCCTGGCCCTGGTCAAGGGGAAGGGCCGGAAGGTGAATCTGCTTTTTGCAGGTATTTGTCTTCTGGGGGGACTTTTAAGCCTCGAGAAGGCTTTTGCCTCAATAGTTACCGATCCTGATCTGGCCTTACGGAGCAGCCGTATAGATCACATGTTCGTTGTCTTTTTTATCCCTGTCTACCTACACTTCACTCATACCTTCCTGGGAATAGCCAGGCGAAAATGGTTAATTGGCCTTGCCTACGCATTCAGCGGGTGCCTGAGCCTCCTTTCTCAAGGGGACTATTACCTGGAAGGGGTGAAACAATATTTTTTCGGGTATTATGCCAAGGGAGGGCCCTTGATATATGTGTTTGGGGCTGCCAGCACCACAAACACCCTCTATTGTCTTTATCTTCTTTTTCATAGCCTGAGGCAGGAGAAAGACCCGGATCTAAAAAACAAAACCAAATACATCATGTCGGGTCTGGGGGGCGCTGCCCTCATGGCCCATTTCAACTTTTTGCCCTTGGTCGGCATCGGCTTTTATCCATTGGGAAACTTAGCTTTCATTCCCCTCCTTCTTCTGGGCTTTGCTATATTGAAGCACGATTTGTTGGACATTGGCTTCGTGGTTCAAAAGGGCCTTATTTACTCCATGCTTACAGGCATGCTCACAGGGTTTTACGCCCTGATGATCATTTTGTTCAATCGGGTCTTCAAGGGAATGGGTCAGACAGGGTCCATCTTTTTTTCGATCTTCTTTTTTGTTGTGATTGTCTTTGTGTTTGACCCCTTGAAAAAGCGGGTGCAACTTGTCATCGATCGCATTCTCTTCAAAGGCAAGTACGACTATCAAAAGACCCTGGCGGCGTTGAGTGATGCCATGGCCTCCATGCTGAACCTGGAGGAGATCATGGACAAAACCCTCTGGACCCTTACTGAGGCCATGTATCTTGATTGGGGCTATGTGATGCTTATGGGTAAAGGAGGGGAGCAGTTTCAGGTCCATCGTCAAAAGGGTGCTCTCTTGGATGCAAAGGGACTATCGATCAGCAAGTCGAGTCTCCTTATTCAGGAAATGAGTCGCCGCAAGAGGGAAGTAACCCTGTACAATCTTGAGGAATGGTCGGAGTCCCATGATGATCCGTCTCTTCTGAAGGAAGATTTTGGCAGGCTGGGCGGGACTGTTGTCATACCCATGGTCCTCAAGGGGGAGATCAATGGGCTCCTTGTTCTGGGAAACAAGAAATCAGGGGACCTTTTCACGTCAGATGATTTAGAACTCCTGCATACCCTGGCAAACCAGTGCGCTATCTCCATAGAGAATGCCAAGGCATATCAGTTGATTGAAAACTTGAACAGAAACCTCGAGAAAATGGTGGAAGAGCGGACTCAAGAACTCAAAAGGGCCCTGGAGGAAAAGGAAAAGACGCAAGATTTACTGGTCAGATCCGAGAGCCTGGCTGCTGTGGGTGCGCTCGTGGCAGGGGTTGCACACGAACTGAACAACCCCATTACCAGTGTCTACAGCCTGGTCCAGTCAGCCGTAGAGACCATGGAAGAGATGCCCCCTGACCAGGTTGTCGGTTCAGAAGGGGACGCTGAAGAAACGGAGGAGTTGATTGACGATCTTAAATTCAGCTTAAAAGAGTTGAATCGGACAAAAGATATTGTGTCAAGCCTCCTTGGAATTTCCCGTCAGACCGACGAATACTCCGAACCTGTGGCAGTAAATGACGTGTGCAAAGATGCGCTGAAAGTTCTTCACAACCAGTACAAGCGCACGGGGATTGAGATTATTGAGGCTTGCGAAGACGGCCTTCCGGAGATCAGGGGAAATTTTGCCAAC
>DAOURD010000329.1:0-3110 GCA_030625295.1 Desulfobacterales bacterium
GACTATGTAAGCCAGGTCTGGGCCAGGGCGGGCTTTAGATCACTTTAGGCACTTCGACCCTCTAAGGGGAATGCGCTCGCTATTGCAGTTCAACGGGTTGTAGAAATTTCGAGACATAAGGGAAAGATGAACGGGATCATCGTTGTAGACAAACCGCCAGATATGACATCTGCCCAGGTGGTCACACACGTAAAGAGGATCTTAAAAGTCAAGAAGGTGGGCCACACCGGCACTCTGGACCCGTTTGCCACCGGCGTGCTCGTCTGCTGTATAAATAAGGCTACGCGCCTTGCCCGGTTTCTTACGTATGGAAAAAAGCGATATGAAGGAGTCATGAGGCTCGGGATTCGAACCGACACCCAGGATCTCACGGGCAGGGTTGTTTCAACGGAACCCGACCAGGGAGTCACAGATCGGGACATGCGCAAGGTTTTCCTTAGCTTCCTGGAAGTGAAACACCAGACCCCTCCTGCGTATTCTGCCCTCAAGCACCACGGGGTGCCGCTTTACAGGCTAGCCCGGCACGGGACTTTCGTACAAAAACCACCCCGACGTATTTCCATCTACGGGCTGGAAGTACTTGACATCAGCCTGCCCGATGTCCGCTTTGATGTATGCTGCAGCGCTGGGACCTATGTTCGTACATTGTGCGCTGATATCGGAGACGCGCTGGGGTGTGGCGCGCATTTAACCGAGTTGTGTAGAACCGAAAGTGGCAGATTCGGCCTGGACGAAGCTGTATCTTTGAATACCCTGGATAGGCTTGCTGCAAGCGGCAAGATCTCAAACCACATAATACCAATGAGCGTTGCCTTAAGGGAAATGCCAGGCATGTCAGCGGGTGATCAGCTTTTAAAAAAGATACAACATGGCCATCCAGTGACCCAGGAAGAAGTTGCAGCGGTCCGCCTTCGGCGGACCTGTCCGTGGGTAAAGGTAACCGATACCCAGGGCAACCTGGTTGCCGTCATAAGTTCAAGCAAGAAAAATGGTGTGTATCCATATGCTTGTGTGTTTCCATTGTCGATTGTCGATTGAAGATTGTCGGTTGAAAATCCCAAATCATCAATTGTCAATCGACAATCATCAATCCAAAAGAGGAGGTTTTGAAAGTGGCTTTAGCAGTAGAGGAAAAAAAGACGTTGATTGATCGGTTCAAACTTCACGAAACAGATACGGGATCGCCAGAGATCCAGATCGCCCTTCTAACTCAGCGTATCAGCCAACTAAACGAGCATTTCAAGATCCACCGAAAAGATCATCATTCCAGAAGGGGCTTGCTAAAAGTGGTCGGCCAGCGGCGCAGGTTGCTAAACTATTTGAAAAGCAAGGACATTACACGTTACCGGGAGATTATTAAGGCCCTGGGTCTTCGAAAATAATCTCGTGAATCGTGGCGGCAACCGTTGAGCGTAAAGCGTTGCGAGCTGCAAATAACGAATAGGAATTTCGGATTCACAACTTTAGGGACTTTAGTTCACTTTAGGCATCACTTAAAACAAATAACGAATTCTGAGGAGAACAAGAATGGAAGTATCATTTAAGGCAAATGTGGGTGATTGCACCCTCAGCATAGAAACAGGAAAGATGGCACGGCAGGCCAGTGGCGCTGTCATGGTCCGGTATGGGGACACCATGGTTTTGGTGACCGTTGTTTCCACGGATGAAATCCGGGAAGGGATCGATTTTGTGCCGTTGACGGTTGAATATCAGGAAAAAGGATATGCGGTCGGGATGATACCCGGCAACTACTTTCGTAGAGAGATTGGACGACCGAGCGAAAAGGAAACGCTCACTGCACGGATCATAGATCGGCCGATCAGGCCTCTTTTCCCCAAAGACTACAGGCATGAGACTCAGGTCATTGCCACAGTGCTCTCCGTGGATAAGGAAAATGATCCTGATATGTTAGCTGTCACAGGTGCCTCGGCAGCCCTGGAGGTGTCTGACATTCCCTTTGCCGGACCGATCGCCTGCGTGCGTGTGGGTCGCATAAATGGTCGTTTCAGAGTCAACCCCACCCGTGAAGAAGTGAAAAACAGCGATATCAATCTGATCGTCGCAGGGAGCAAAGATGCTGTGGTCATGGTGGAAGGAGGAGGTCTCTTTGTCAAAGAGGAGGATATGCTGGAAGCGATCTTTTTTGGCCACAGAGCCTTACAGCCAATTATTGACCTACAGGTCAAACTCAAGGAGGCCGTGGGCCTGCCGAAGCGCCCCGCTCCTGTCAGTGAGATAGACGAAGTCCTGGCAAAAGAGGTGGAAGCCCTGGCTGCCGAGCGGATCAAGGAAGCCATGCAGGTCCCTGAAAAGCTTAAACGCCTTGACGTGCTGAAGGGTGTGAGAACCGATGTGCTGGCGGCCCTTGGAGATCGCTATGCCGATCAGGAACAACAGGTTAATGAGGCTTTTCACGCCCTTGAGCGCCGCATCATACGCAATCTCGCCGTCGTAGAAGGCCGTCGCATAGATGGCCGCAGGTTCGACGAGATTCGCCCCATCACGTGTGAAGTGGGGGCACTACCCCGGACCCATGGCTCAGCCCTTTTCAGGCGTGGCGAAACCCAGGCCCTTGCCGTTGTAACCCTTGGTTCCACTGGCGATGAACAGCGGGTTGAGACCCTTGATGGGAACGTCTTCATGCCCTTCATGCTTCATTACAACTTCCTTCCCTTTTCAGTTGGAGAAGCGAGGCGATTCGGAAGCCCCGGCCGACGGGAAATCGGACACGGTGGGCTTTCCACTCGCGCTGTGCAAAAGGTCTTGCCAGACCGAGATGGTTTTGACTACACAATCCGCGTTGTATCGGAGATCCTGGAATCAAACGGCTCTTCCTCCATGGCCACTGTGTGTGCCACCAGCCTTGCCCTAATGGATGCCGGTGTTCCAATCAACAGCGCTGTAGCAGGCATCGCAATGGGGCTTGTAAAGGAAGGGGACAACGTCCTTATACTGTCTGACATCCTTGGCGATGAAGACCACATGGGTGACATGGACTTCAAAGTAGCTGGCACGCGCGAGGGGATCACCTCCCTTCAAATGGATATCAAGATTGAAGGCCTGTCCGAGTCAATCATGCAAAAGGCCCTCGACCAGGCACGCAAAGGCCG
>DAOURD010000174.1:0-4492 GCA_030625295.1 Desulfobacterales bacterium
GTTTCATTGCCACCCCGAAGCCCATCGGCAATGATCAGGGGTGCATCCACCACAGCGTATGTGAACCCATTGAGAATGGCGGTTGTCAGATGGTCAACCGAGTGACTCCGGCTCCCCACGTACAGGGTGTTCGCATCGGTCAAAAAGGGACGCCCCCCCACTTCCTTTATCATATCAACAATCCTGCGGAGAAAAACAGGTCGCACGTAAGCTGTGTTTCCTGCCTCCCCAAAATGGAGCTTTACGGCCACCAGGGCCCTTTCCTTGACTCTTGCTGCCAGGCCTACTGCCTCGAGCAGGCCCTTGACCTTGTCTACAAGATTCTCACGCACGTTCGTCCTGAGGTCCGCAAAGTAGACAGCACTTTTCATAATCTACCCCCAATCACAGTAATCAATGACCAACATGAGAGGTAGTGCGTTGCTTTATTGGTCCTGAAAGGTACCATTATTCAAGTGAGCTAAAGTTAAGGAGCTGAAGAAACCTTTTTGAAAATCGGTTCTATTTTTTTTAGCCACCGGTTTCATTAGTTAGATTGGTTGAATTGGTTTTATTGGTTTCTAACCAATTCAGCCGTCGTAGCCAAGGCTACTATGGCGAAGTCGGCTCGAACCAACGGAACGAATAAAACCAAATAAACGGTGTTTCATCTTTTAACTTTAGGCACTTTAGGCACTTTAGTTCACTTTAGGCACTCTTCTTTATATCTTCCAACCGCTGAATAATAAGTTCCGCGGCCTTTTTCCCGGAAAGGAGCATCCCTCCGAAGATGGGACCCATCCGGTAAGAGCCAAATGTGGCATTGGCAGCCATGCCTGCCACATACACTCCCGGAAATGCCTCACGGGTATTTTCAAGGGTTGTATGTTCTGCCACCTCAGCCCATAGAGACCTTTCACCCATCACCTTACCTGTTTTCGTCAAGAGCCTTGATCCGGATTTTCTCTCTATGATATGCATCAATTCGGTGCTGTGCCCCGTGACATCAATGATGTAGCGGGCATGCACAGTTAGAGGATCCACATGGAGGTGAGCCGTTTCAACCGCTGTCCAGTTAATTACTAAACCAACGACCCTTGCTGATTCCGGGCCATCTGTCTGGCGGATGATGACGTCCTCCACACACATGAGGTTGAAAACTCTTGCCCCCGCCTGGCAGGCCCTGGAGGCTAAAGTCGTGGTGGCCTCCACCGCATCCGCTGTGTAGTATCCTGTTTGAAAGGGGTGTGTGGAAATACCCAGCTCATCAAGAACTTTTTTCCCTTCATCCTGAACCACAATCTCATTGAACATCATCCCGCCACCCCACATTCCACCTCCGATGCTCAGCTTGCGCTCAAAAAGCGCCACCTTCTTTGCCTTCTTGGCCAGGTAGTAGGCTGCCACCAACCCGGATGGCCCCCCGCCCACAATGGCAACATCAACGTCTAGATGATCTATCCATTTTTCAGTGAAACGCTCTATGATGGCCCTGGTTATAACCTGCTCGTCTAATTTCATCGTCCGACCTCTCAATACTGACAACTAAAACGTCTCGGAAATTCTACAACTTATTGAAAATATAGGAGGTTTCCGAGGCCTGGGTTTTTGCCTCGCACATGGAATAATGGAATGTTGGAATGATGGAATGTTGGGGATAACAAGCCGAAAAGAATCATTTTTCTGATTGTCTTCATTCCGCTTAACCCAATATGAGCGCAAGCTTCACTACGTGTCCAGCATTCCAGCATTCCAGCATTCCAATTGTGAGCGGAGCGAATTAAGTTCGGAATTAAGGGAAGATTCCGTCAATTACCAAATTCCTCAATTCGCAATTCCGGCTCTTCGGGATAATCCGTGAAGGACTTTATCTTTGGTTACGACCAATAAGCAAGCCTAAAGCCCTGCATGGCGACTTTCACAAAAAAAGCCAACTTCAAAACAAGAAATTGGCAAAACCATTAACAAAAAAGTTATGAATGCATACTGCTGGGTAGCAATTAAGGTCTTAAAAGTCAAGAATTTTGTCCTGTCGAGAATATGCTTGACAGTAATCCCGGCGAGGCGGTATTTATAAAATTTTTGGTAACACTTCACCACGAATTCTTACGGAATTGCAGCACTGCTACCCTTGCTCCGGTGCTCTGGGAGAATCGGGGCTATTAACATCCATAAGGAGGCGCTATGAGAAGGTATGAAACTGTGTTTGTTGTGAATCCCGAACTTTCCGAGGAACAACGCCAACCGCTCTTCGACAAGTTGAAGGGCCTCTTGTCCGAGGACCAGGGGATGATTGTTGAATTTGACGAGTGGGGCCACAAAAGGCTTGCCTATGAGATCAAGAAGCACACCCGGGGATACTACGTGCTGATGGATTTCTGCGGGGATGGAGTTTTGGTCAAGGAGATTGAGCGTAACATGCGCCTGGATGACCGAGTCCTCAAATACATGACGGTTCTGAAAGACAAGACCGTTGATGTGGAAGCAATCAAGGCAGAGATAGAGGCAGCCAAAGAACAGGAATCAAAACCCGAATCTACCGAACAAGCTGCAGGTGAAGTTGAAGACAAAGGAGACTCAGAATCAACTGAGACTGAAGAAGCTCCGGTGAGCGAAACCGAAGTGCCAGAAGAGACGCCAGAAACCAGCGAGCAGGAGGAACCAGAGAATGAGACAACAGAGAACGGCACCAGATAAGCGCAAGCGGGTGTTTCGCAGGAGAAAAGTTTGCCGGTTCTGTAGTGATACCAGCATTATGATCGACTACAAGGATCCACGCACGCTTAGGTTTTTTACCACAGAACGTGGCAAGATTATCCCGAGGCGGGTATCTGGGAATTGCGCCAAACACCAGCGAAAGCTGACCATTGCCATCAAACGTGCACGCACCATTGCCCTGATGCCTTATGCAGCGACCCTGAGCCATCATTAGGATTGACGATTGTCTGTCATAACGAAGGTTAGCGGCAGCTCTTGACCTATATTGCCCGTAGCCAAATCCACAAAGACGTCATCGTGGGGATAGCCATCACGGCCCTTATTTCCATGGCAGCCTTATACCTCCGGGTGCTGGGGCCTTTCGTGGGCCTGTTTATTCCGCTGCCAATCCTTTTTTACCGGTTCAAACTGGGGCGATCATCGGGCCTGTTGATCCTGGCCGTAGTCACCCTGATTGTTACCTCTGTAGTCGGCTGGAATTCTATAGGTGCAGTGGTATTCCTCTTTGAACTGGGGCTGGTGGGGCTGATTCTGCCGGAGGCATTTGAGATGAACCTGTCTGTGGAAAAGACGGTCGGAATTACCACCGGTGCGGTCCTAACGACGGGGGCTGTGATGTTGGCACTCTACAGCTTGTTTTCGACAACCAGCCCGTGGGCCGTGGTATCCGATTTCCTGGAAAAGAGTGCGAAGCTCGCCCTTGCCATGTACAGGGAGATGGACGCATCTGAGGAGAACATCGGCATACTTGCCGAGTCCCTGGAGGGAATCGTGTACGTTATACTTCGCACGATCCCTGCCATTGTAATTGTCATAACCCTCTTTGTGGTCTGGAGTAACCTCCTTTTGGCTCGCTTTGTGTTACGAAGCAAACAGCTTTCCTGTCCTGATTTTGGCAGGCTAAACCAGTGGAAAGCACCGGAGCCACTGGTTTGGGTTGCCATTGCAACGGGGGGCTTGCTCTTATTTGGTCATCCAGGCATCAAGATGCTCGGTATAAATGGCCTGATAGTCATCATGATGATATACTTTTTCCAGGGGATTGCCATTGTCTCTTTCTATTTTGAGAAAAAACAGTTTCCTAAGGTACTGCGAGGCCTTCTCTATGGTCTGATCGCCATGCAGCAGCTTTTGCTTCTGGTGGTGATTGCAGTGGGCTTCTTTGACATGTGGATCGATTTCAGACGCACAAGAAAGGTGGAGTCCTAACATGAAAATCATATTGACAGAAACGATCGAATCGCTCGGAACTATTGGCGATGAGGTCAATGTAGCCAAGGGTTATGCCAGAAACTACCTGATTCCCAAAAAAAAGGCCATCCTGGCCACACCCAACAATCGCAAGATCTTCGAGCTCCAGCGGGCACAGCTCGAACAACGGCTGGCAAAAGATCAAACTAGGGCTGAGGTGATGGCTGAAAAAATCCGTGGCACTGTTTGTACTATTGCGGGGAAGGTATCTGAGGACGACAGGCTCTATGGTTCGGTTTCAACGCGAGATATTGCTGAACAATTGAAATCGCAGGGGTTTGATGTAGACAAGGGAATGGTCATGCTCTCTGAACCTATCAAGACCCTGGGATCTTATATCGTGCCTATTCGTCTCTATACTGATATCGCATCGGAGATCACAGTCAGAGTGGTCCCCGAACAGGAAGCCCCATGAGCAACAAAGATCCGTGGTTGCAAAGGGTTCCGCCTCAAAGCATTGAGGTGGAACAATCAATCCTGAGCGCCATACTGATTCAGAATAATACGCTGCCAGAAGTCCTGGAAATCCTTTCTGAAAAAGACT
>DAOURD010000121.1:0-5267 GCA_030625295.1 Desulfobacterales bacterium
GGGCCTTGTGTTCTTTCGTACTCATGGTGGATACTTTCCTGGGTTGAGCGCCTAGGTTCGATGTATGGGCTTCCCCTAATCTCCCTGCCGGGCATTGTCAAGTCATAAAATCTCTGCACGATTTTATACGGTCCTTTGGACTTGACAAATTTCAGCACCAAGGGTATATTGGATTAGCAATCCCCTGTCTCGGGTTGCAGACCTTATTTCAGCACTCGCAAAAGGAAGAGTCATGGCAAAAAAGAAAACCTCAAGAAAATCGAAACAGAACCAAAAGAAGAGTTGGTTTAAGAGGTTTTTGGAGCGTGTGGCCAGGGCCAACCAGCAAAGTGGCGGCCAGTTGTGTGCCAGTTGAAAAATCAAACCGACTGGTGCTGGTAGGCACTAGAGTATTGAGGAATTAAGAGAGATCGTATGTCGTCAAGGACAGGCGTCGTCTGCCACGACCTTTACAAACAGCACCTTGCCAGTTTACCCCACGTTGAAAGCCCCCAGCGTCTGCAAGTCATCTATGACATGCTTGATGCGGCCGACATGGCGGGAAAATTTGTGAGCATCTCCCCGCGTCCTGCCACCCACGATGAACTCGCCTGGGTGCACAGCCATTCCCATATCAAAAGGGTGGCTGGCACGGATGGTAAGGACCATATGTCGCTTGATCCTGATACACAGACCACACCCCTTTCCTATCAGGCGGCGAAGCTGGCAGCAGGTGGTCTCTTTTCCCTCGTAGACAAGATCTTTGACGGCACCATAAAGAATGGTTTTGCCTTGGTCAGGCCCCCGGGGCATCATGCAGAAAGAGATCGGGCCATGGGGTTTTGTCTTTTCAATAATGTGGCCCTGGGTGCCCGCTATGCCATGAATACTTACGGCGTAAAGAAAATCCTGATCGTAGACTGGGATCTGCACCACGGCAATGCCACCCAGAACACTTTTTATACGGACGCTGCCGTCCTCTACTTTTCCACCCACCAGTTCCCCTACTATCCCGGAAGCGGCTATTTGACCGAAGTGGGCCAGGGGGATGGCCAGGGATTTACCGTCAATGTTCCCTTGCGGCCAGGCCATGGCGACGCAGAGTTCTTCCAGATCTTCAAACAGCTTCTTTGCCCTATAGCCAGTGCCTTTAAACCTGAATTGATCTTTGTATCTGCCGGATTTGACACATACTTGGATGATCCTCTTGGGGGGATGAGGGTCACGCCGCAGGGCTATGCGGCCATGACACGCCTGATCATGGATCTTGCCAGGTCATACGCTTCCGAAAGAGTGGCTATCACCTTAGAGGGGGGCTATCATCTCACAGGGCTCAGGGAGTCGGTAAGGGCTGTCTTGATGGAGCTGGTCGGGGATAGCATCTTAACAGCCAGCAATCTGGAGGGCCTTGAAAAAGGGGCGGTACCTGGTGTTGTTGACGACGTGATTCAGGTTCAAAGGCCCTACTGGTCCTCGCTGTAAGTATTGAAGCCTTAACCTATTCCGAAGCCACTCCAGGACCCTTGAGACGGACCACCTTCTCTTTGGCGATCTGAAAGCCCATCGAGCCGGGATATGCCTGCACCACCTTGTTATAGGCTTCATAGGCCTTTTCTTGATGATTCAGGGCCTCCATCATCCGTCCGAGATTGTAATAGGCATCTGCCTTCACGAACCCATCTTGAGTGTGTGTTATCCTCTGAAAGTATTCTGCGGCGGACTTGTAGTCTTTTTTGGCTTCATAGGCATATGCGAGGGCGTCCCAGATAAGTTTCTGAATGGAACGTTCCGCTGAAAAAGCCCCGAGTGCCTTTTGATATAATTCGATCGCCTTTTGGTAGTCACACCTATGATAACTCATGTCTGCATAGACAAGTAGACTGAACCTGGCTGCATTGGTTGATGGATATTTTCTGATAACCTTCTCAAATTGCTCGGTAGCTTTTTCCTGAGCCGGCGCTGTTTTGTCCCCTGAAATTTCAGCCAAATAATACAGACGTCCCTGTTCGAACATGGCATAAGCCTTCCGTTCGGACACGTTTGAAAAATACCGAAACCCGGCAAAGGCCAGTGCGACCGCCACCACCCCAATCACCACCCCAAAAACCGGCCTTTGATTGTCGGCTACAAACTGGATGGCCTTGGCCGAAAAGGTAAGAAACTCATCCGGCTCTTTCAGGAGTTTTTTTCTCGTAACCCGCTTCTTCTTGGCCACTGTACCTCCCTTTACTCCAATCCGATCGGGGCGAAGCCCCTTCAAGGCATGATTTGCGTCTAATACTATATCCTGAAAATTGCAAGACCTAACCCGAAAAGAAAAAGAGGTTAACCATAGTAATGGCTAACCCCTTGATATCATGTGGCGTCCCCAACCGGATTTGAACCGGTGCTGCCGGCGTGAAAGGCCGGTGTCCTGGACCTGGCTAGACGATGGGGACGTTGGTGGGCCGTGCTGGACTCGAACCAGCGACTCTCTGCTTAAAAGGCAGATACTCTACCATCTGAGTTAACGGCCCCTATGTAAGTTTGTATGAATAACACCCTGTTATCTCGGTGTCAAGGAGAAAGGCTGATTGATTCTTCTTGAAGTTGACAAACCCTACTCAGTGTGTTTATACATGACCCAACAGAAATCGTTGGCCTGCGTAGCAAACATTAGGAAAGGAGCGTAACTATGGGACAAGGTGTTTTGGACGTTGATGACAACAGTTTTGAATCAGAGATATTAAAGGCTGACAAACCTGCCCTGGTGGATTTCTGGGCACCCTGGTGCGGCCCCTGCAAGGCCATTGCTCCAGTGATGAAGGAATTGGAAGAGGCATACGGCGATAGCATCGTTTTTGCCAGATGCAATGTGGACAACAGCCCCAACACCCCAACGCAATACAGCATTCGGGCTATTCCCACCCTCATCCTGTTCCAGGACGGAAAGGTGGTTGACCAAATCGTTGGTGCTGTGCCAAAATCGCACCTCGAAGGATTGGTGAAAAAGGCACTGTAAATGCCCAAAGATTTGTACGATGTGGCCATAATCGGCTGCGGACCTGGCGGGCTTCAGGCGGCTATCCATTCTGCCAGCAAGAAGGCAAAGGTTATCGTCTTTGGAAAGCCACGCAACAGCAGTCTTTACAAGGCCCACATAGCCAATTTTTGCTGCTCCGAGAAGCTCATTTCGGGAAAGGAGATGCTTGAAGCCGGCAGGAAGCAGGCTGAAAGCTTTGACGCGGTATTCCTGGAAGAGGATATCATCGAAACGAAAAATGAGAATAAGCTTTTTAGCCTGTTTACAGAAAGTGGTGAAACCTTTACCTCCAGAACCCTGATCCTTTCTATGGGAGTTGCCCGAAAAAAGCTCCGGGTGAAAGGAGAAAAGAGGCTTGTGGGTCGCGGTGTGAGCTATTGCGTGGATTGCGATGCGAATTTCTACAGGGGCCTGGACGTGGCGGTAGTGGGCAACGAAAGCGCTGCCACAACCGGTGCCGTGACTCTCTTATCGTATGCCAAGACTGTGTACCTGATCTGCCGGAAACTTATGATCACCGACACGCTTTACGAGCAACTGAGAAATAGCCAGGTTAAGGTCATACAAGATACCTGGGTTAAGGAAATCATCGGAACGAACGACGTGGAAGAGGTATTGCTGAAAAATGGTGAGACCCTCAAGGTGAACGGTATCTTTGTTGAGCTGGGAGCAAAGGGTGCCCTGGAGCTGGCGGCCAACCTCGGGGCCATCTTTGATGCAGAAACCGTAAGTTTTATTGAAACCAACAGGAAACAGGAAACCAACATCCCTGGTCTATATGCGGCTGGAGATATTACTGGACAGCCATGGCAAATAGCCAAGGCCGTGGGCGAAGGGTGTGTGGCAGGGATCGAGGCCACAGAATACGCAAAAAAGCTGGCAAAGTCCTAACCCGGACAAGCCAAAACATAAATAACAAATTTATCACGAAAGCACGAAAATACGAAGACACGAAAATCTTAATATTTTTCTATTTCGTGCTTTCCCTGGCCCAGACCTGGATTATAGGCTTGATGTACTCTGAATCGTCATAAGCGCCAGGGCAGGCAATCTTTCGTGTCTTCGTGATTATCTCTTAAATTCTGTGCCAGAAAAAACACCAATTTCATTACTAAGCGCCTATTTCGCTATCATGCTATTGATAGCGGTGCATCTGTTCGGGTGCGCCTTGTTTCAGGCCAAAGAGGAGAAGACAGCCAGGGAGCTTGCCGAGGAGGGTACAGAGGCCTTCAGGGACAAAGACTACAGAAAGGCTATCGAATCTTTTGAAAAACTGAAGGACTGGTATCCGTTCAGCCAGTACTCCATATTGGCCGAACTCAAGCTTGGAGATGCCCACTATCACTGCAGGGAGTACGAAGAAGCCATTTTTGCCTATGAGGAATTCGAAAACCTTCATCCCAAGAATGAGGCCGTGCCCTATGTGGTTTATCAGATAGGGCGCTGCTATTTTGATCGGCTCCACACCATCGACAGAGATCAAACCATGGCCCAGGAGGCACTTCAGGCCTTTGAAAGGCTGATCCGCACGTATCCCGGCAGCCCGTATGCCAGGAAGGCCCAGAAACACATGAAGGTCTGTAACAGAAACCTGGCTGAACATGAGTTCTATGTAGGCATGTTCTATTATAAGAGCAAGCACTACAAGGCTGCCCTGGAACGCTTCAAGACGGTGATCAGGTCTTACCCGGACTTGGGGGTTCATCGTAAGGCCCTTGAGTACATTCCCCTGTGTCAGGACCGGATCGACAACGCTATCCGCGGCAACAACTAGCTATCCTTGAGAGTAAATCACGGCTGTTGGCAATGAGAAAATCCGTGTCCGTCTGCTGCGTATTTAGTTTTGGGAAAAAGGTGTCAGGTTTCGGGTTTCAGGTGTCAGGATTGAGAAACTTAAAGAGCTGAAACCTGAACACTGACACCTGGCCATTGAACTCAATAACCAACAATCTTGATTTACACCCGCTATCCTTTAACCACCATGATCCTCAAAACCATGCTCTTGTTGCCATTTGCTTATCTTCTGGGTTCTGTACCCTGGGGTGTAATCTTGACTCGCATCTTTAGCGATGCGGATGTGAGGGCCGCCGGCAGCAAAAACATAGGGGCCTACAATGTATTTCGGGTAGCCGGAAAGAGACTCGGGCTCATGACTCTTGGGGGAGACCTCTTGAAGGGCGCCATCCCCGTGCTGGTGGGGATTTCGTGGTTAGGGGTTTCGGATTGGAAAGGGGAGACGTTGGTCTGCCTGGTAGCCCTTTCAGCC
>DAOURD010000097.1:0-5746 GCA_030625295.1 Desulfobacterales bacterium
ATTGTGAGCGAAGCGAACTAAGAGTAATGAAGACCAGAGATGTTATTCAATTCAGCATTCGCGCTTCATCGGGGTACCCCACCAGAACCCTGTTAGTGGTCCTGGCCATGGCCATCGGAGTGGCATCGGTAATCCTCCTCACAGCATTAGGAGAAGGGGCCCGCCGGTATGTGAAACGTGAGTTCACCGCCCTGGGTACCCACTTGCTGATTGTATTGCCGGGCCGCTCTGAAACAACCGGCGGCCCTCCCCCGCTGTTGGGGGAAACACCTCGAGACCTGACACTTGAAGACGCACTGTCGCTAACCCGGAGTTCGGCCATCGGCCGCGTTGCTCCGATCACTGTGGGTTCTGCGCCGGTCTCCTGGAAGCATCGAGACCGGGAGGTCACCATCCTCGGATCCACTCCCGAGCTGTTTGAAATCCGGCATTTGTCCATAGCCCAAGGCAGGTCTATCCCTTCCGGTGACCCCACACGGGGCACAGCAGTCTGCGTGATGGGGTACAAGCTCAAGAAAGAACTCTTTGGGAATCAATCTCCGTTAGGCGAATGGGCCCGCATCGGCGACCGCCGCTTCCGGGTGATCGGCGTGCTGGCCAAAAAGGGCCAGTCCCTAAGGCTCGATATGGGGGATCTAGTCATTATCCCGGTAGCCTCTGCCCAGGCCCTGTTTAATACCTCCTCACTTTTTCGAATCTTGGTCCAGGCCAACACTCGCGACGCCATTCCAAAGGCAAAAAAGGCAATCCTGAGCATTATCCGGGCGCGGCACGAAGGCGAAGATGACGTTACGGTCATTACTCAGGACGCCCTGCTTTCGACCTTTGACCGTATTTTCACGGCGCTGACTCTGAGTGTGGCCGGCATCGCCAGCATCAGTCTGGCAGTGGCCGGTATCCTGATCATGAACGTTATGCTGATTGCCGTTTCCCGGCGCACCACTGAGATCGGACTGCTGAAGGCCATCGGCGCACCGGGCAGGCAGATCCTTCGCCTGTTTCTGGCGGAATCAGCGATTCTCTCCCTGATCGGTGCTGCGTTCGGGCTCATTCTGGCATTTTTCGGAACCTGGGGACTTGCGCGTGCATTTCCCAGCTTTCCGATCAAGGTCCCGTTCTGGGCCGTGGGAGCGGCTATCGGCGTTTCGCTATTAACCGGTCTGGTATTCGGGGTATTGCCTGCACGACGGGCAGCAAAACTCGACCCGGTGCAGGCTTTGTCTGGAAGATAAATGGTAATAGTTCACGGAGTGTTGGAGTAATGGAGTAATGGAGTAATGGAGTAATGGAGTGTTGGAGTAGTGGAGTGTTGGAGTAGTGGAATAGTGGGTATTACAGGTATCAGGCGCAAGGCATAAGGCATAACGCAAAGGGTGCAAGGCAATATATTTTTCACCGTACGCCTTGTGCCCTGGGCCTTACGCCAGCCGCTTCTGAACCATTACTCCAGTACTCCATCACTCCAATACTCCAATAATTTGCAGTCATGCTGCTCAATGATTCCATAAAGCTGGCGATAGGCTCTTTGTCTAGCCGGCGGATCCGAAGTTTTCTCACCGCGCTGGGCATTGCCGTGGGCATCGCCTCCGTAGTGCTGCTCACCTCCATCGGCGAAGGCGTTCACAAGTTCGTTTTGTCAGAGTTCACCCAGTTCGGCACCAATCTGATCGCTGTTACGCCGGGAAGGGCCACCACCACAGGCATATCCGGGGCTATTATCAGCAACGTACGACCTTTGAGTATGGACGACGCGCTGGCGCTTGAGCGAATCCCCAGGGTTGTTGCAGTTGCTCCCTTCGTGCAGGGAAATGCTCCGGTGGAATTCGGCAAGCACAGCAGGCGCAGCTATATCTTCGGTGTCGGCCCGGAAGTGCCGACAGTGTGGCGGATTAAAGTCGCGATGGGCCGTTTCCTTCCATATGATGATCCGCGTGCTGCACGCGCTTTTGCTGTTTTGGGCAGCAAACTACGGGATGAACTTTTCGGCAGCGAGAATCCCCTTGGCCGGCGTATTCGTATTGGCGGGGAGCGCTACCGCGTTATTGGCGTTATGGAATCGAAAGGTCAAATGCTTGGCTTTGATCTGGATGACGCCGTCTATATCCCAGCAGCCAGGGCCCTGGCCATGTTCGACCGGGAAAGCCTGATGGAAATTGATCTGCTGTATGCCGCCGGAAGTACTGCAGACGAGATCGCTAAAAAAATCAAAGGATTCCTTATCGCCCGGCACGGCGCAGAAGACTTCACCATCACCACTCAGGAACAGATGCTGGATGTACTGGGCTCGGTGCTCAATATACTCACTCTAGCGGTGGGCGCATTGGGAGGGATTTCACTTCTGGTTGGTGGTGTTGGCATTTTAACCATTATGACCATCGCGGTGAATGAACGGACAGCGGAAATCGGGCTGCTCCGCGCCATCGGCGCACGCCGCAGACAGATACTTGTCCTTTTCCTCGGCGAGGCCGTTGTGCTGGCCAGCATCGGCGGTTTAGCCGGTCTTGTGATCGGCGCTGGCGGGGCGTGGCTACTCGGGGCCATGGTGCCTGCGCTTCCCACTCACACCCCGTGGTCGTATGTTGTATTAGCCGAAATCCTGGCTGGTTTTATAGGTCTTTTAGCCGGAGTTCTGCCCGCCCGCCATGCTGCAAACCTGGATCCAATCGAGGCATTAAGGGCAGAGTAGGCGTTCACAGGTTCAGAGTTCACCGTTCAGGGCAGAGGTGATTTGGCTGTCAAGCCCAAATTGATGCCTTGTGGATTGTTGTTGACTGAATTGAAGAAGTCTGATGCAAAGGTTTTGGAGGATAGGATCGTGGGTTTCGCCTTTGGTTGGGCTTTTTTGCAGGAACGATTTTTATGTTCTACACGATGTCAAAAGTGTGATATAGGATCTGAACTTAGCTCGGCTGCACGAGAGGTTTTTGTACAGGCTTGTGATCATTTTTGGATGGCCGTTTCAAAGATTGTGAAAGAGGGAGGATGGAAAAATGGGTATTGGTAAGCAGGTCCGTAAAGAGCGGATCATGAACCGGGAAACCGGCAAGACCGTAATCGTTCCAATGGACCACGGTGTGACAGTGGGTCCGATCAAGGGTCTGATCGATCTGCCCAGGACCGTGGACATGGTAGCCAAGGGCGGGGCCAACGCCGTGGTGGAACACATAGGTATGGTGGGCCAGGGCCACCGCCGCTATGGGCGTGATATCGGGCTGATCGTGCATCTTTCCGGCAGTACCAGCCTTTCCCCGTACCCGAACCGCAAAGTGCTGGTCTGTTCGGTGGAGCGTGCAGTTCGAATCGGGGCGGACGCTATAAGTATCCACGTCAACATAGGCGCGGAGAACGAGGGCGAAATGTTGGAGGCTTTTGGCGAGGTTGCTGGAGACGCCGATTACTGGGGCATGCCGCTTCTTGCCATGGTTTATCCTCGTGGTCCAAAGGTCGATAATGAGAAAGACGTTGACAACGTAAAGATCGCTGCTCGCGTAGGCGCCGAACTTGGGGCGGACATAGTCAAGGTCCCCTACACCGGATCTCCCGAGACCTTCAAAGAGGTAGTCGAGGGATGTCCTATTCCCGTAGTCATAGCCGGCGGGTCTAAGCTCTCCGACGAGGAGACCCTAAAGATGGTAGAGGGTGCCATCAAAGCGGGAGCGGCCGGACTATCAATGGGCCGCAATGCTTTCCAGCACGAGAATCCGGTCCTCTTAGTGTCTGCGGCCTGCGCCATTGTTCAGGGGGGCAAGAGCGCGGAAGAGGCAATGAAGATTCTCAAGGGCGAGGCATGAAGCTGGGGCCAAAAAAGTGACTAAAGTGAGCTAAAGCCCGCCCTGCCCGCCCTGGCGCGACAGAAGTTGGACCATGCCCAGGGGAGAAAAACCCGGTCTGGGCCAGGGGTGCGACATGTATGCAATACAATGCAGGGGGCCAATACTTCAAGATTGGGGTGTTGTAATTTTCAGCATTTCAAAACAGGTCTGGGCCAGGGTTACGGAATCGTATTTAAGAATGCGTGTACTTAGAAGGAGACAAAGGAGTGTATCATGACGAGGCTGTTCTGGGTTAATGTGAGACCCTATAAGAAGAAGGTCGTGACTACTGCGCTGGAGAGTGGGGCTGACGCCGTGATTGTCCCTCGAGGCCAGTCGAGTAACGTCCGTAATCTTGGGCTGATCAAGACGGTGTCGCCGGACGGTGATTTGAAACTCGGTGAGGACGTGGTCGAGATTACCATTTCCTCGCAAAAGGACGAGGCCAAGGCGCTCAAGGAGCCAGTTGAGAGACTTCTCCTGATCAAGACGAGCGACTGGAAGGTGATCCCCCTTGAAAACCTGGTCGCCAAGAGGGGCAAGGGTCTGCTGGCCTGGGTGCGTAACGCGGGGGAGGCCAAGATCGCGTTAGAGATCATGGAGCGTGGGGTTGACGGTGTAGTTCTCGACACAAGCGATCTTTCCGAGATTAAGCGGACGGCAGCCGTGGCCCGGGAACAGGGAGAGCGGCTCAATCTCGTTCATGCGACTATCAAGTCCGTGAAGCCGCTGGGTATGGGAGACCGGGTCTGCGTTGATACCATTACCAACATGAAGCCCGGCCAGGGCATGCTGATTGGGAACTCCAGCTCGGGCATGTTCCTGGTCCACGCTGAAAACGTGGAGACGCCCTATTGCGCCACCCGTCCCTTCCGCGTTAATGCCGGAGCGGTCCACGCGTACGTGCGCGTGCCGGACGGCAAGACCTCTTACCTGGCCGACTTGAGTATCGGCGACCCGGTTTCGATAATTGACCACAACGGCAGGAGCGAGGTTGGCTTTGTGGGCCGGGCAAAGGTGGAAAAAAGGCCCATGATGCTGGTGGAAGCCGCCTACAAGGGCAAGCCCGTGTCGCTGGTCATGCAGAACGCCGAGACCATCCGGCTGACCAAGCCCGGAGGCGAACCAGTCTCCATCACCCATCTGAAAGCAGGCGACCGAGTGCTTTCTTACCTGGAAGAAGCGGGAAGACATTTCGGGGTAAAGATCGAGGAGACGATAGTGGAGAAATAGCCCTTCAGTCTTGAAACTCATACATCAAGATACAGAATCGGACCGGTGACTGAAAGGAAACTTTGGATGAAGGTACCACTGTTAGACCTGAAGGCTCAATACCAGACCATCAAGGATGAGGTGCTGGCAGCCACACGGGAGCTTTTTGAGACCCAGCGCTTTATCCTCGGACCGGAGGTTGAGAAGCTGGAGGAACGGATTGCCCGGTATTGCCACACCGCATATGCAGTTGGTGTATCATCCGGAACAGATGCTCTTCTGATCTCATTGATGGCTGCCGGAATTGGCCCCGGGGATGAGGTTATCACCTCGCCATATACATTCTTTGCCACGGTAGGAGCGATTGCACGCGTGGGCGCCACACCTGTTTTTGTTGATATAGAAGAAGACACTTACAACATCGACCCGCAAGCGATAAATGATAAGATAACGAAGCAGACCAAAGCAATGATTCCCGTACATCTGTACGGTCAATGCTGCGACATGGACCCGATTTTGGAACTGGCGCATGCGCATGATATCGTGGTTATTGAGGACGCAGCCCAGGCCATAGGCGCGGAATATAAGGGTAAAAGGGCAGGTTCTATGGGTGATATGGGCTGTTTTTCATTCTTTCCATCCAAGAACCTTGGAGCCTTTGGTGATGGAGGGATGGTAACTACATCTTCGGATATCTTGTATGAGACGCTGAAGATTCTGCG
>DAOURD010000042.1:0-7152 GCA_030625295.1 Desulfobacterales bacterium
TTCAAGAACCTCAAGCTTTTTGTTTCTTTCCCGAGATAGTACGGTACAAAGGCTTCAAGCATTCGTAGGCTTTCGTCAATCGCCTGGCTGGAAAACCGGAGTCGATCGAGTTTTTCTAATGGTGCGTTCAAAACCCAGCAAAGGAGTTTGACAGTTCCCCTGGAAAGATAAAGGGAACCTGCTTCTTGAGGGGCGCATTTTTCGCACAACACCCCTCCCCGCCTGACATTGAATGCAACAGAGGAGCGCACAAAACGCTCGAGGGGCGTCCGGCAGATGTTGCAATGATCAAGGCCGGGTCTAAAACCGCTTATGGTCATGAAGCGAAGCTGAAAAGTGATGTGAAGCGTGTGCTCAGACAGGCTACCACGGTTGAGCTGATCCAGTGTATGCTCAAGGAGCCTGTACACAGAAACCTGCTGTTGGCCTTGCTCCATCCATGTATAGACCAACTCGCACCAGTAACTGGCATAGGCTGTCCAGGCAATATTGGTTCGGATCTGCTCGAAAGGATGGACCGCCGAGGCCTCATTGAGGGTTGGCAGCCCCCCCCTTCGGCCGAAGCTCCACACCAGGTTTAAGACCGAAAAGAGTTCTAGAACCCCTGCAAACCGCTTGATGCTCTTTTTCGCCCCCCTGGCTATGACCGAGATTTTGCCTCGCTTAAGGGTAAAGAAGGTAATGATCTTGTCATAGTCACCGTGCTCGATGGCACGGAGCATGATGGCAGGGGAAGACAGATGCGGCATAAGCGCTATAGATGGAGCAACATGGTTGCGATCTGGAAGTAGAAGAACACGCTCAGGATGTCAATGGAAGTGGTCACAAAGGGCCCGGTGGCAACAGCCGGATCGATATTGATGCGGGCAAAAACCATGGGCACCAATGAACCGACCATGGCAGCAATGGTCATGGAGCTTATGACAGCAAGCCCTACGGTCACGCCGAGCAGCATCACGTCGTAACGGAAGTGGACGACAAATCCGAGGAGAACCCCGTAGAAAAATCCGAGGAGGAACCCAATCGTTAGCTCCTTCAGCACAACCCGCCATATTTCATTCAAATTCAGCCTGCCAGTGGCGAGGCCGCGAACCACGATCGTGGAAGACTGGGTTCCGATATTTCCGCCCATGCCCATAATAATCGGTATAAAAGCCGCAAGGTATATAAGCTTGTTCAGGCTGCTTTCAAAGTAGCCGATGATAAAAAAGGCGATCACCCCCCCGATCCAACTGGCCAAAAGCCAGGGGAGTCGGATCCGGGTGCTCTTCAAGACCGACTGGGATTCCACCAGATCTTCACCCGCCCCCGCCATTTTCAAGATATCCTCTGTGGCTTCCTCGCGGATGATATCGATGACGTCATCCACCGTGACGATGCCAACCAGTTTGTTATTCTCGTCTACCACGGGCACTGCAAGCACATTATAACGAGCAACGATTCTGGCTACCTCTTCTTGGTCGGTGTTGGTCTGCACACTTACAACGTCTGTGGCCATAATGGATTTAAGCCTGGTTTCAGGGGGCACGACAACCAGTTGACGCAGCGAGATGACGCCCACAAGATTCGCGTGATCATCGACCACATACAGATAGAAGGGCATTTCTACATCGACATATTCCTTCTGCAAGGCCTCTATAGCCCCTCTTGCAGTGGTTTCCTCCTTCAGGGCGATAAAGTCCGGTAGCATGATGCCACCAGCGGTCTGTTCATCGTAACGGAGCAGCCCTTCCACCCGTTCA
This sequence comes from Desulfobacterales bacterium, assembly GCA_030625295.1. Lineage (GTDB taxonomy): Bacteria > Desulfobacterota > Desulfobacteria > Desulfobacterales. The sequence goes on from DAOURD010000042.1 coordinate 1,743, forward strand.
GACTCTTCCTTTGTCATGAGGTCCAGCAGGGCCTTGGCACGGTCATCAGAGAGTTTTCCCAGCAGGTCAGCCACATCATCGCTTGGCATCTGCTCCAGGATCTCAGCGATTTTCTCGGCAGGCATATCTTCGATCAGCTTGACAAGCATCTCTTCTTCCACTTCACTGAAGAACATAGCCTTTTGCTCAATAGTGTCCATGAGGTCGAAAAGGGTTTCTTGCTCACGGAGTGTCAGAAAACGGAAGACGACAGCCAGATCCGCAGCGTGGGTCTTGTTGACAATCTTATGAAGATGGACGGACGCACCCCGCCTGAGGAGTCTTTTGGTGGTGTCTAAAAGGAGTCTTGTTCGATCAACAGGCATATTCTATTAATTCAGGAATTGTGAATTTAGGAATTCCGAATTGAAGGTAGTTTGTTTGATTTTGAATTCCTCAACCCCCAAATTCCTCAACCCCCAAATTCCTCAATCCCTCAATCCCTCAATCCCTTCATGGATACAATCTGTCCAGAAGCCTCGGAAAGGGGATGGACTCCCTGACATGCTCAAAGCCGCAGATCCATGCCACGGTTCGCTCGATGCCCAGGCCAAAACCAGCGTGCGGGACACTTCCGTAACGTCGCAGGTCCAAATACCAATCGAAGTTTTCAGCCGGGAGCTCGGCCTTCTCGATTTTCTCCTTCAAGATATCTGTATGGTCCTCGCGCTGGCCACCCCCGATGATCTCTCCGTAGCCCTCGGGGGCAAGCATATCCACGCAGAGCGCGACTTCTGGGCGGTAAGGATCGTTTTTCATATAAAATGCCTTGATCTGTGCCGGATACCTGTGAATCAGCACAGGTTTGTCAAAATGATTTGAGACAATGGTCTCATGGCTGCCTCCAAGATCCTCCCCCCACGGGAGGGATTCCCCAGCATCCTTCAAGATCTGCACGGCTTCATCATAACTGATGACATAGAAGGGAAGCTGAATCTTCTCAAGTCTTGTGATATCCCGCCCTATCAGCTCAAGCTCTTGCTGACGGGTTTCGAGGACCTCTTCCACAATAGCCACAATCAATGCCTCGGCCAGCTTCATAATGGTCTCAAGATCAGCAAATGCAATTTCAGGTTCTATCATCCAGAACTCGGTAAGATGACGCCGGGTTTTTGACTTTTCAGCCCGAAATGTAGGACCATAGCAATAAACCTTGCCAAAGGCCATAGCGCCGGCCTCCATGTAAAGCTGCCCGCTCTGAGACAAAAATGCCTTTCTGTCTCCAAAGTAATCTGTTTCAAAAAGCGTCGTGGTACCCTCGCAGGATGAGGGCGTAAGGATCGGGGCATCGAGCAGCGTGAACCCCTGATCGTCGAAAAACTTGCGTGCTGCATTGACCACGGCGTGGCGAACACGCAAGATAGCTTGCTGCCGAGAAGACCGAAGCCACAGGTGACGGTGATCCATCAAGAACCCCACACCGTGCTCTTTTGGCGCAATAGGATAGGTTTCGGCAATCTGAAGCACTTCAATACCCGATACCAGGATCTCATAGCCTCCCGGAGCTCGCTTGTCCCTGTGAACCGTTCCAGTGACAGCTATCGAAGATTCCTGGGTCAGTTCAAGGTACAGGTCTAAGGCCTGCTCGCTCGTCTCACCCTTAATCAGGGTGGCCTGTATAGTGCCTGTGCCATCCCTGAGCACCAGAAAATGTATACGACCACTGGAGCGTTTGTGTGTTAGCCACCCGCATATGGTGACACTCTGGCTGTCGTGCTTTTCTATGGTATTGATCGTAACTGTTGCCATGACATACGATTTCGGAATGCGGAATGCGGATTGCGGATTTGCGGCTCCCGCCTTGAAAAGAGTCCGGATTTAACCAAAACCGCATTGTGAGTGTGTTTGTTGTGTTTATTGTGTTTAGTTCAACCCAATAAACTCAATAAACTCAATAAACCCAATAAGGGCTTACTGAATGATTTTCACATAGGATCGGTCCCTGAGTGCTTTTAGCCAGACCTTGTATTTTTCTTCTACCAGGTCCCGGTAAAGCCTTTCATGGATTTCTATTCTGGCCTCCTTCAAGGTTTTCCCTGGTATCTTCTTTATCTCTTGAAGCATAAGAATTTGATACCCCTTTGGTGTTTGTAAAACCGGGCTGATTTGCCCTTCCGCCATCGAGCGGACCGTTTCCTGAAATTCGGCCGAAAGCTCATTTAGGGTAAATAGACCAAGGTCTCCTCCTGCCACGGCGGTGCCGTCCTGTGAATACTGCTTGGCGAGTTCATCAAAAGCTGCCCCGGACTTGAAGTCTTTTACAATTGATTCGATCTCTTCAAGTGCTGCCTTTTTTTGATCAGCATCAGCCGAGGGCGGTACCCTTATCAGGATCGTGCGGAGGTGGTATCTCTGTGTTCCCTGATAGTCTTTCCTGTGCTCTTCATAATAGTCTCTAATGTCTTTTTCAATGACTGCAATCTTAGATTTGACCTCGATATTGATAAGCTTGACCTGAAGCATCTGCTCCTTGATCCGCTCGCGATATTCTTCGAGCGTATAGCCTTCGGCCGCAAGGGATTTCCTGAGTTCTTCTTCTGTTAGGAAGTGTTCACTCTTTATCTGTTCTATGTGCTGATCCACATCCCTGTCATCAACCGAGACATGCAATCTTTCGGTCTCCTGATAGGTCAGCTTTTCATCGATCATCTTGTTCAAGATGTCCTGACGAAGCTTGAACAACATCTCACGCCCCGCCCCCGGGGGATAGTGTGCCTCACGGACTTGCCGGACATAAGGTTCAAGGGCTTCATCTAGTTCTGAAAGGGTGATGACATCATCGTTGACTATGGCCACAATGCGATCTGCCAGTTCGGCGTAACCTGCCACAGCTCCTGAGACCAGGCAGCACAGGATAATCAAGAAATTGAAAAGCTTTATTGGAATCGATCGCGTCTTCATGAACTTATAAAATCGCCATGCGATTTTATATAACGCAGCTACGCCGCTCAAAAAAGGCGGATAGAATTTCCGAGACGTCAAATTATTTCCTTGTTGATCTCGATGCGATACCGTGATCGGAGCTTGGCCAACCACGATCCATACGCGGCCTCTAACCGTTCCTCTTGAATGCCCTGCCTTATTCTTTCAATGCACTCTTCGATGTCCGGCTTACCCGTCTCTCTTTTTTCGATGGCCTGGAAAATATGAAACCCGTAGGGTGTCTTAACCACAGGACTCACAGCCCCCGGTTCCAGGTCGAAAAGGGGTTTCTCAAGGCACACCGGAAGTTGGCCCCGGACCACATATCCCATATCTCCACCGTTTTGAGCCTCCGGCGCAACAGAATGAAGGCGGGCCAGAGTGGCAAAGTCATCACCATCTTGAAGCCGCTTTAAGATGTTCTTTGCCTCATCCTTACTCGGGAGCAAGATGTGACGCGCTCGTATCTCCTCCCCATGACTCCATTCTTTCCAGTGTTTGTCATAATAATCCTTTATTTCTTGCGGTGTAACTGAAACTTCCTTGAAAAGCTCTTTGCGGATTACCTTTTCCACCAGGAGCCGCCTCTTGAGCCTTTCTTTCCACGCTTCAAAGGAAATCGCCTGCTTGAGAAACAGATATTCAAAGCCTGCTTCAGAATGGTCCTTTTGAAAATCGCGCACAGCCTCATCCAACTCCTGGAGCGAGATGTGTAAATGGATCTCATCGGCCCGTCTTAGAATGATCATCTCCTCAACGAGTTGCAAAAGGAAACGAAGACGAGCTTCCCGTATGGTAACAGTGTCTTCAGTTTGTCTGTCCTCACAGCTCATTTTGATCTGCTCAAAGTATTCATTGAATTCGGCCAGGGTGAGTACACGGTCATCCACACGGACCACCACCTGATCTTGAGCCGACGTATCACTCTTGTTTGAGCATCCTGAAATCAGGTATAGAATAACGAGTCCAATGGCTATCTTCTCATAACTTCTCATCTTTCAATTCCTAACCTCAAGGGGCAATGCTGTTGACTTAAGGGATTGGGTCGAAAAAAATCCCCCTAAATCCCCCTTTACAAAAGGGGGACTCCCAAAAGCTCCCCCCTTTCTTAAAGGGGGGCTGGGGGGATTTCATAAGGCATAGGCATGACGAATTGATCCTTAATTCAACAGCATTGCCCTCCAGGGGGGGCGTTGCGGATGGGCACCAGTCAGCCCTTCTAAGGGGAAAACAGGTTGGCGCAAACCGGCTATCATGTCAAACCAGATCTTGCAAGATCTTTTTGGCGGCTTGCAGGGGATCTGCATACTGACCAGATGGCATTGATACCTTGAGCACGCCATCCGGTGTTAGCCTGAATCGCCGAGGGTCTCTTTGCATGAGACAGGTTATTTTCTCTGGGCTCAAGGGGCAATCTTGGGAAAAGCATAGCACGAGCCTTTGATCAGCTAAGTCCAACCGCTGGATACCTATCTTCTTACATATCACCTTCAGGGTAATCTTGTCCATGAGAACTCTTGCCGGTTCAGGAAGAGGGCCAAAGCGGTCCGTGAGTTCTTCATGAAAGCCCACAACTTCAGATGGTTCGGTCATCTTGGCTAATCGTTTGTATGACACCAGCCGCTGGTCAATATCAGATACATAGGTTTCAGGGATGTAGGCTGACCGGTTGACTTTAATCTCAGGTTCCACCTCTGGTTCAACAGGTTCACCTTTTAGCTTGCTCATGGTACGCTCCATAAGATCCAGATACATCTCGTAGCCCACCGCTGCGATGTGCCCGGACTGTGAGGACCCCAGGATGGTGCCGCCCCCTCGTATCTGAAGGTCACTCATGGCAATCTGAAAACCAGCCCCAAGATCGCTGTGTTCCATAAGGACCTTGAGGCGCTTTTGGGCATCCTTAGTCAAGGCGCCCTCATGCGGTATGAACAGATAGGCATAGGCCGGCTCATCTGCCCGTCCCACGCGACCCCGAAGCTGATAGATCTGAGCTAGACCGAATTTATCGGCCCGGTTGATCAAAATGGTATTGGCCGCCGGGATATCAAGCCCTGACTCAATGATACTGGTGCAGACCAACAAGTCAATTTCACGATGCAACAACTCAAGCATAACTTTTTCCAGTTCTTCATCACTCAGGCGTCCGTGGGCTACCCCAATCCGCAAACCCGGTACCAGCCTTTGAAGGTGACGGGCCATACCCCAGACGGTGCGGATATTGTTGTGGACAAAAAATATTTGGCCACCTCGTTGAAGTTCTCTGTAAATCGCCTCTGCCACCACTGTGTCGTCAAACGGGGAGATGTACGTCTTGATAGCGTACCTGTACTCAGGCGGTGTTGCAATGACACTCAGATCCCTGGTACCCATCAAAGACATGTGGAGGGTCCTGGGTATAGGCGTGGCAGTCAGGGCCAGGACGTCCACTAAACGACGGAGCTGCTTG
>DAOURD010000302.1:0-3353 GCA_030625295.1 Desulfobacterales bacterium
ATTTCTGTGCATAAAGGTCATATCTTAGTCGTAGAAGATATTAATCAAGAAAGGGCCGCCTTGTGCGAGGTCTTGAAGGGTTGGGGATACAGGGTCACAGGCGTTGGCAATGGTGTCAGTGCCCTGGAAAAACTCAAGGGCCATAATTACGACCTTGTCATTTCTGATCTTAGGATGCCAGAGTTGAATGGCTTGGAGCTATTAAAGAAGGTTGATGAGGAAAAAATCGCCGTTCCTGTCGTCGTCATTTCAGGATACGGAACGGTAGAATCTGCTGTTGAGGCCATGAAACTGGGCGCCTTCGATTTTGTTTTGAAGCCTTTTGCACCAAAAGCCATGAAGTCTATGGCTGCAAAGGCGATTCACAGCAGGACAACTGTTTCATCCCCCGGGGCAGATTCAGATCCAGTTGAACCTTCCATTACTACCTGCAATTCTCAAATGTTTGATCTGTTGGACCTGGCAAAGACTGTAGCCAACAGCAAGGCATCTGTGTTGATTCAGGGGGAGAGCGGTACGGGAAAGGAACTCTTTGCTCGTTTCATTCACAACCAAAGTTTTAGGCGTAACAAAACTTTCGTGGCCGTAAATTGCGCAGCGCTTCCCGAAGGCCTTTTAGAAAGCGAACTCTTTGGACACGAAAAGGGATCTTTTACCGGGGCAGTCTCAAGAAAACTCGGGAAGTTTGAATTGGCCGTGGGTGGCACCATACTCCTGGACGAAATAAGCGAAATGAATACCCGGCTTCAAGCCAAGCTGCTTCGGGTATTGCAGGAATCGGAGATTGACAGAGTGGGTGGTCGGCATCCTATTCCCATAGATACTCGCGTGATTTCAACTACTAACCAGGATATTGAGGCGGCCATACGGGCAGATAAGTTTCGAGCGGATCTATATTATCGCTTGAACGTCATCCCAATCAGACTCCCGTCTCTACGGGACAGAAAGGATGATATACTGCTGTTAGCTAATCATTTCATTAAGAAATACAACAAGATTGATGGTCGCAACGTCAAGGGGTTGACAGAAGATGCAGCCCAGACTCTCATGTGCATGCACTGGCCCGGGAACGTAAGAGAGCTGGAAAATATGATGGAGCGGGCCGTGCTCCTTTGTCGGGGGGAATTGATCGACAGAGATGCACTTCTTATAGGGGAGAAGCCCAAAGCGGCCCCGGAGGCCGGGGTGCCTGAGTTATCATCCATACCGGTTGGTTCTCTAAAGGAGATGGAAAAAAGGATGATCATGCATACCCTTGACCAGACGAATGGAAACAGGACGCATGCTGCTGATATTCTTGGTATCAGTGTGCGGACTTTAAGAAATAAGTTGAATGAATACCGAGAAAAGATGTCCGCATCAGGCGGACTATGACAAAGGCACGCTAATTGCTACATATGAAAATAAAGGTAACCGTTCACGGGTTCAGAGGTTCAGAGGTTCACGGTTCAGAGATTAACCTGTCAACGGTCAACGGTGAACCGTGAACCTGACAACCTGAGTAGTTACGAGGAATCATCATGCCCATCAAGTCACTATTTGGAAAAACATTTCATGCCATTGAGACGTCTCTTGACATAGCCAAAGAGCGACACGGGCTCATAACCGGCAATATTGCTAACTTGGACACGCCGGGTTACAGGCCGAAAGACATCGATTTTAGAGATGCCTTGAAGGATGCCCTGGAGGGAACATCGGTTGATCTGATTCGAACCAACCCGCGTCATTTTGGTTCCAGTGTTTCTTATCTGGAGCCATCCTCAAGTAGCGCCGTCTCGGTCAATATCGATGAAGAGATGTCAAAGCTTGCGGAAAACAATCTGCGGTATCGGACAAGCGCGGAGGTGCTCTTGAGGAAATTGTCGGGGTTAAAATACGCTATAACAGAAGGAGGACGATAGCATGGATTTTTTGACCGCACTCCATATCAGCACAACAGGCTTAAGCGCGCAGAGGCTACGAATGAACATCGTTTCCACCAATCTAGCCAATGTGCATACAACCCGCACCCGGGCAGGGGGGCCGTACAGAAGGAAGTTAGTCGTCATGGAGGCCGTGCCAACTGAAGACTTTGAGTCCATCTTGAGATTACAATCTGAATCATTGCGTAGAGTCAGGGTGGGTGAAATTGTAGAAGACACCGCTCCTTTCAAACAAATGTATAGCCCGGGTCATCCTCATGCAAACAAGGCAGGCTATGTTTCTATGCCCAATGTGGATGTCGTGACTGAAATGGCCGATATGCTGATTGCCAGAAGGTCTTACGAAGCAAATGTGACCGCCATTGGTGCAACCAAAGCGATGGCCCTAAAGGCCCTTGAGATTGGGAAATAGTGGTCAGTAGTCAGTGGTCAGTAGTCAGTGAAGAGTAACGAGTGAGCAGTGAGCAGCGCAAAATGCAAAATGAGCAATGGCCATTTGACTACTTGACCGTTTGGCCACTGACCACTGTTCACTGACCACTGTTCAATTAGACGGGAGAGAAGAATGGCTGACTTAAGGATTCAACACAACATGCAGCCCGGTCTGTATGGGGGAGACAGAAAAACTCGTACCAACTCTCAGGGCTTTGGTGATGTCATCAAACAGGCTATAAAGCGGGTGAGCGATATGCAGCTACGGGCCGATCAATCTGTTGAACAGCTCTTAAAAGGAGAAACTGGTATCCATGAGACAATGATAGCCCTTCAAAAGGCCGATATTTCTTTTCGTCTTCTGCTTCAGGTTCGAAACAAAGTGATGGATGCCTACAGGGAAGTCATGCGGATGCAGTTCTGATTCCGAATTAAGGGATTGAGGAATTAAGGGATTGGGGAATTGAGGGATTGGGGAATTGAGGGATTGAAGGATTGAAGGATTATCAAATAACAAATAACAAATAACAAATAACGAGTCATTATGAAAATTATTGAACAGTTCATGGCCGTGTTCAAGGCCATGCCGGTCTCAAAGAAAATCTCCATGACTGTTGTGCTGGGACTGGTGGTGGCGGGCTTTGCATTTATGTTTCTTTGGGCCAATCAGATTGATTATCAGGTCCTGTACAGCAACCTTTCCCAGGAAGATGCAGGCAATATAGTCTCCAAACTAAAGGAACAGCGTATTCCGTATAAGCTTGAAGGCGGCGGTTCGCTCATCATGGTTCCCGCAGAAAAGGTCTATGAGACACGACTCGCCCTGGCCGGTGACAGACTCCCGAGTGGGGGCAATGTCGGGTTTGAAATCTTTGATCAGACAAGTTTCAGTACCACCGAATTTGTCCAGAGACTCAACTATCAAAGGGCCCTTCAGGGGGAATTGTGCCGGACTATAGGTGAATTTCGGGAGGTGGAACACGCAAGGGTTCTTATTGT
>DAOURD010000032.1:0-8038 GCA_030625295.1 Desulfobacterales bacterium
GTCTCTTTCTGTCTCCTTCTCCTTCTGGCCTTCCTTGAGATTGACGATGAGGTCGGCATCATAGAGGATCTTGAAATTCGGAGTTTCTTTATCGCGAGGATGGTGGTGATGACCGATGATGTCACAGACCTCATCGATGAGTGCCTCCCTCGCCCCCAATTTTGTCAGGATCTCCCTGGCAATGGGAGGCCCTTCTTTTTGGTGGTACCGGGCCGCCGCACTGTTGTATTTTCGCTCAGCCTCCGGGATACCGATATCGTGGAGATAGGCGGCACACAGCACCACGGCCGGATTCCCTTTTTCCTCCTTGACGATTTGTTCAGCATATCTGGCCACATTGGCAGCATGGCCGATCCGTTTGAGATCGTGCCCAAAATAACGCTTCATCTCAATGGCCACCCGGTACTTCAAGAGGTCATCTCTTTCGGCCAGGAGTTCTGAAGGAAGGTCACCCAGACATTGCTCGGCATACGGGCAGTAAAAGGCACAGCCAAAATCCATCTCAGGGTTCACAAATCGATGACCGCATTTCTTACACAGGCGTGTTGTGTCATCCTTGAAAAATTCGACCTCGTTTCCGCACTTGGGGCACTTGACTTCAAAGATAGCCCCCGGTTTCCAGTAACGGCTGTCTTGTCCAGGGCATTTCATGGTGTCTTATCCAACATTAACTCGATTGAGTTTCCTTTTTTCAGACAGGATTAACAGGCCCGCCCTGCCTGCCCTGGCGCTCATGCTTACTACAGGCTACAAGCTGACAAATCCCGGTCTGGGCCAGGGGTGCGACCTTGCCTGGAGCACATTGTCATTGTTGATCTCGGTAATAAAGATGTTGCGATCAAGCCCTGCAATATCGGTCTGGGCCAGGGATAGTCAGGATAAATCAAACATGATGGCCAGGGACTCTTTTTCACCTTTTTCGTCCTTATCCTCCTCTATGCTTTATTCGTAATCCTTGGGAACCGCACAAATCATGATTAAGGGCTCGCTTGCCGATTTGTTCTTATAAATGAAACCAAACAATATCGATGACAAATTCTCAGCTGTTTCTCTTTGTACCACTATAAGTAAATGCCTTTTCTATCATCTTTATATGGTTTCCTTTATCGATACCAATATCCCTACCGCACAGACATTTTATCCTGTCTTCTTCTTGTTTTACCTGGTATCTTTTCGTAATCCTGTCCTTATGACACCTTAAAACCTCTCCCTTCCCAATTTTATCATATTTCCATAGCTTGCTTCTACAGGCTGCACATTTTATCACTAGCACAATAAACCCCTGACCCCCTACAGGACTAATATCGAATTCAGGAAAGCTCCGGGGTCTTTATTCTTTAGACTTCCGTGTTCTGTCAAGAATAAAGGCCTTTTTTATCCTTACAACCCCAATTCGTCACTGATTTCCTGCATCGCCTTTATAGCGATATCAAAGAATCCATTTAGTTCCAGGCCTGTATTTTCTATCTCTGCAATAAACTCCCGATTACAATTTCGTGCAAATGCCTTACTCTTATACTTCTTTTTGAGTGACTTGACTTTCACATTTGCAAGTTTCTTTTCAGGATTCATCAATGCTGCCGCATAGATCAGCCCGGTGACAGTTTCTGCAGCCACCAGGGCATGCTCTATGTTCCTTGTTCTCTTTTTGCCTGCCACGTTTCCTCCGCCGCATTCCGATCCCCAGGCGTGCGAGCAAATAACATCAATGGCCTCACTGGAAACCCCGGCATCCTTCAGGATGCTTATAGCAAGTACACAGTGATTGACCGGATCGTCCTTTGTCTTGTCAAAATCAATGTCATGGAGTAGCCCGAGTATCCCCCACTGTTCTTCGTCTTGACCAAAGTGTTTAGCCAACCCTCGCATGATTTGCTCTGATGCTCTACAATGCTTACGCACACCAGGATCTTTCACATGTGCATCAAACAGTGATTTGGCCTGATCATATGACAAGTTCGTATTTACAGGCTTAAAATGTGGATCCATAAGTTATACCTCCCAATATTTCCTTTCATGCAGCGTACTCGACGGTTGCTGCCGTGTAATTCGATGACCCTATCATCCGGAATACCGGATTCTTGGTGCAGACCGTCAATGTTTTGGGTACGGACGTCCTATTTTCATGTCAGTATTTAAACACCCCATTCTCGTAAAGGATCACCCGATCTCCTGAAGTGAGATAGGCGGTGACTGTCTTTTTTTCGGTGTTCACCAGGTCCCAGTGAAGGGCCGAATCATTGAACCCCAATTTCCTCTTCTTCTCCTTTGTCAGCTCAGAGGGATTTCCGTCGTAGGTATCCGAATAGGATGCACCCAGGGCAATATGGCAGTTTCCGTAACGGCCGCCGTAATTTTCATCAAAAAGGGTATTCGCCATGAACTTATCAATCCTGGAGAATCGCCTGTCGGTCAAGGAAAACTCCCCAACCCTGCGTGCGCCTTTATCCATTGCTATTTGTTTGATGACGAAATCCTCCCCTTTTTCCGCTTCGGCCTTCAAGGCGTTTCCCTTCTTGAACTCCAATTTCACGCCCTCCACATAGTTTCCGCTCCGGAAAGATGGTTGGTTCGCAAAATAGACCCCTTCGGTTCCTCTCCAGTCAGGGGAAAGAAAGATTTCAAAGCTGGGAATGTTATGTCCCGAGATTCCTATCCACTTCCTCCTTTGTCCCGGCGTGATTCTGAGGTCAATCTTTTCGGACTGGATATGATAGTATTTTACCTCCATGCTATTGATCCATTTTTTGACAGCCATGGCCTCTTTGTAAAAGGTCTTCCACCCTCGAACCGGATCGCCTCTATCAAGGTAACACGCTTTGATGATCTGATTTGAATACTGCCTCATGGTGAGCCCGGCCCGCTTTGCCAGCTCTGGGGTTGGCAGCATACAAAGGGTCCAGCCAAAGGTCCCCACTTCTTCTCGTTTTTCCAGGATCTCGCGAAGCGGCTTCCTGGAGATCACCGCCTTTGCAATCTTTCTTGGATCAATGTCGCTGAGATGGGTCAGGGATTCCGGGGCATGGAGATACAGGCTACCGTTTAAATGTTCGTAAAGCTCCTTCTCTCCTGGTGGCTGGAAAACGAGTTGTTTGTTATTGGCCTTCTCGTAGAAATGGCGCTCCATTTTGGATGTCAGGTCCATGCGCAGGACCGGGTGCATCCCCATATCAAGAACCTTTGCCTGAAGGCGCTCGGCCATCCCCATGGCAGCAAGATCGTATCGAATCAAGACGATGTCATTTTTTCTAAAGTTGCCGCTCCTTGCGGTTTTTAGCCCCCACAGCAAGACATCTGCATAGCGGTCTAATTGTGTGTCTGAAAGCATGATCGAGCCCTCCAACTTGACGGTATAGGAATTTCCTTTTATTAAGCGGCGTAGCCGCGTTATATAAAATCGCGAAGCGATTTTATAACTTGAAATTTTCTCCCCCGCGTTCTTGCGGTGAAGTGTAGCTCAACTTCGAACGGAAATCAATCATCCCGTCGTCTAAGTACCCCCCCTACCTTGACGTTGCCTTGCTCCGTCAGGCTGGGTCTGGACTTTGCCTGATACCTGTGTCATAGTATCGGACAGCACCATTTAGCAGCCGGGCCTTGCCCGGCACACAACAATGGATCGATGCTGAGATTGTCAAGAAGAAAGCCAGCTTCCCCGAAAGGCAAAGCATCGTAGGGGTGCTTTTGTTATGACTGTTGCGAACAAAATTACCGTGTTGCGGATTATCCTTGTGCCGGTTTTCATTGTATTCACCATTCCGGATGCCACCTGGACCAGGTTTGTCGCTGCTTCAATCTTCGTGATAGCCTGTGCAACAGACCCTTTGGACGGGTACTTTGCTCGAAGCCGCGACGAGGTCAGTGTGCTGGGGAGTTTTCTTGACCCCTTGGCCGACAAACTGCTCACCATGAGCGCTTTTATCGTTATGGTAAAGTATCAGATCGTGGCTGCGTGGATGGCAACCATTATCGTCGGTAGAGAGGTTACGATCACCGGGCTCAGGGCCATAGTCTCTCAGCAGATGGGTGCCGTTATCCCGGCTAACCGATGGGGAAAAATAAAGACATTGGTGCAAATGGTAGGTGGTAGTATCCTGCTCTTCATGATCCCTTCTGGCGATTACAGTCAGGAAGTAAGTCTTGCCCTGCCTCCAGTTGCCAATCTCATTATGTCGGTTATATTAGCAGCCACAATTTGGTCGGGATGGGTGTATGTTAAGGAATACAGGGACTACCTTAAAGGCTCCTAGTTCTCTTGTAGGGGTTCACAGGTTCAGAGTTTCGGTGAACCCTGAACCTCTGAACCCGTGAACGGTTACGCAAGATGAAAGGAGAGAGAACCGGTCAATTGGAACGCGTTGCTTTGGTTTCAACCCCCTGGCCTCTTTATAACCGTCCTTCCATTCAGCTCGGTGCCCTTAAGGCCTATCTAAAAGCGCAGTTTCCCGAGTTAAAGGTACACGCCCTTCACGTCTATCTCAAGGTAGCCGAATGCATTGGATACAAACTGTATCGTGCCATATCGGAAAGGACCTGGCTGGCAGAATCGGTTTACGCCGCCATGCTATTTTCTGAACGAACAAAAGAGATTGAAAAGGTCTTTTACCGAGAGGCCAGGGGTAAGCCCCACCTTCGCAAGATTGATTTCAAGACGCTAACCTCCCATGTCAGGGACGTGTCTGACAGTTTTATTAACAGCGTGGATTGGGGATGTTGTAGGCTTGCAGCTTTTTCAATATGTCTTTGTCAGCTCACCTCTTCGCTCTATTTTATCAAGCGAATCAAGCAGAGGTTTCCAGATCTTGCCATCGTGACAGGCGGGGCTATGTTCGCGGGAGACTCAACCCGGAACCTGTTCCAGGTGTTTCCGGAGATCGATTTTGTGATCAATGGTGAAGGCGAGCTTCCGCTGAGCCAATTGGTTCGTCATCTGATAGATTCTCAAAGCCGTGAGGATATACCCCCGATTCCAGGAGTTGTCACGCGAAACGCTGCAAGAGATAGCACCCCTGCCTCCTTCTGCCAGGTGGAGGCCCTGAGCAGCCTCCCACCCCCGGACTACGATGACTACTTTCATATGCTTAAAACATTCAGCCCGCAAAAAACCTTCTTCCCCACCGTTCCAGCCGAAATATCCCGGGGCTGCTGGTGGCGCCGGCAACAAAGCGCCGGCAAATACTCGGGGTGCGCCTTTTGCAATCTCAACCTCCAGTGGGACGGATACAGGTCAAAGAGTCCAATACAAGTGGTCTCCGAGATCGATCACCTGACCACAAAGCACAAGACACTCTCTGTGGCCTTTATGGATAACCTCTTTCCGGTGAAAACGTCCAGAGAGATTTTTGAACAGCTCGGCAGGTTAAACAAGGATTTTCGTTTCTTCGGCGAGATGCGGGCCTCCACACCAAGGCGCGCGCTGGAGGCCATGCAGGCCGCAGGGATGCACGAGGTCCAGATCGGTATTGAGGCCCTTAGCACACGGCTGCTTAAGAAACTGAACAAAGGGACCACGGCCATCCAGAACCTGGAAATCATGAAACACTGCGAAGACCTCGGCATTGCAAATGTTTCGAATCTGATACTCCATTTCCCTGGCAGCGACCACCATGATGTGGAGGAGACTCTGCAAAACTTAGAGTTCGCTCTGCCGTTCCGTCCGCTGAGGTTTGTCCATTTCTGGCTTGGCCTTGGGAGCCCTGTGTGGCAAGATTCCCGGGCCTTTGGCCTTAGGGCGGTCTTCAACCATCCAAATTATGCAGCCCTATTCCCACCAGATATTTCCCGCTCCATGCGTTTTATGATCCAGGCATATCGCGGCGACCTCGGGCATCAAAGGAAACTCTGGCAACCGGTCAAGAAAAAGGTAAGGGCCTGGAAAAAGGCATACGCCGAAATCCACAAAGGTTCTTCGCGTTCACCCATCCTCAGCTTTCGGGATGGCCGGGACTTTTTGATCATACGCCAGAAACGGTTTAAGGCCGAACCCTTGACGCACCGCCTCGTGGGAACGTCCAGAACGATCTACCTTTTCTGCCAGAAACATCGTTCGCTCAAGATGATCCTGGCCCATTTTCCGGGGGTAGCTGAGGACAGAATAATGCCTTTTTTAAGGATGATGGTGGACAAGAAATTGATGTTCGAAGAAAATGGGAAATACCTGAGCCTGGCCGTGCCGGTGAGACCCGAAAGGCTGTGACTAAGTGATCACGGGGGCGCTTCTGTCTCTCACAGAGCCCGCAGAGCCCTCTGAGCGCTCTGAGGGCTCGAGCGACCGGAGGGATCGGGCGAGAAAACCTTAACGGTGTGAGGATAAACCATGAGCAAATACATGCAACTGACGATTCGCATCCGCCCCTATTACAAGAAGAGTTTTAAGAAGGCATACCCCAGACTTGCCCATCGCCTCAGTTATCTGGATGAGGCATGGGTGGAGGAGGATCCTTCACTCTTTGAAATCATAGGAAAGCTTGACCAACTCCTGTACCAACTGGAAGGCGATCCGCCTTTTAGAGAGCTTTTCCTCCAGCACAGATCAGCCCTTCACAGACTCTACGAGGACATAGAGGAACGTATTGGCGACTGGCAGCTAGCAAAGGCCGATCAGCTTCTGTATAGAATAGAGGATATTTTTGACGGCATAGAAGACGAGTTGGGCGGGTTATAGACTATGATTTTGGCTTTTCCATCATGATTTTCTCTTCGACGTGATAGCCTCTATCTCCTGGCGGATGAGTTTCTTTCTGGACCAGCGCTGGAGTTTTCCGATCAGGCCATATTCATAGGCCTGGTCCACCTTTTCTTCCTGTAGCTTGAGGCCTTCAGGGCCGCGCATGGCTGCCTGGAGGCACGACTTGGCACAAGGGCACCTCATACATTCGGGCGGGATTGTGCGTAATCCCTCCTCAGCTACAGGAAAAACCGTGTCAAGCTGACCAAAGCACTCTGGGCGGCCTGTTTCGTCATCAACCATTTCTCTTATACCTGATCCAAGGGATATTCTTGTCTCTCACCCCTATACAGTCGTTCCTCTCAAAAAATCAGACAAAGTCTTTTCTCTGATCGCTCTGAGAACTCGAGCGACCAGAGGGAGCACGCAAAAAACGGCTCATCACCGTTTGACAGTCGGATTCTCAGTACCACAGAGATGGAAAAAAGGAAAGCCTTAGACGAATCAGAGACGCCGCGTCAATCGATTATTAGACTGTCGCCGAGCGTCATAAATCCCGCTTAAACATCCTCTTTTAGCACTCTCCACCAATTAACCAATTAATTGTAACAAAACATTAACAAATCCGTAATCATTCTGAGACATCTTTGTTTTAATCCTTGCTGCTGGCAGATGGCTACTTGCCACATCTTTTGGCACTAAAACTACTTTCAACAGGAGGAAACAGATGAAAAAATTACAGTTGAGTGTATTGCTCTGTGCGATTTTCGTGCTTTTGACCAACATTCAGGCCAGGGCAGGCGACCTGGTGGATATCTTAGAGGAAAAGGGAGTTATTACCGAGGACGAGGCCAGGGAAGCGAATGAGGATAAGGCCAAAGAAAAAAGTCTTAAGGTCTTAGAAAAAATGGATTTCAAAGGAGATCTAAGGCTCCGTCATGATACTCAGTGGAGGACCGAAAAGAAAGCGGGTAAAGACGAAGATAAATATCACCGCAACCGTGAGCGGTTCCGCCTCCGTTTTGGTATCAAAGCAAAAACAACAGAGACCACGGAAGTTGGCGTCAGGTTGGCTTCTGGATCTGGTTACCAGAATACCACGAACCAAAGCTTTGATGAACATGCGAGAGGGAAGAAGATCTTTATCGACTTGGCCTACGCGTCCTGGAAAACTGCGGATTTTCTTAAGATCACGGGTGGAAAACATAAGAATCCACTTTTTACGGCACCCCTGGTCTGGGACCCTGACGTCAATCCGGAGGGCGTTTCTGAAAGCCTCAAATTTGATGTCACTGACAATATCGAGATCTTTGCAAACCTGGGCCAGTGGTTCATCGAGGAGTTGAAAATAAAGGACACTGACAGTGATCC
>DAOURD010000170.1:0-4510 GCA_030625295.1 Desulfobacterales bacterium
GCACAAGATCATTGAAAAATCGTGAATCCTGAAAAGAAGTGAGCTAAAGTGCCTAAAGCCCGCCCTGCCCGCCCTGGCGCGACAGCTTGAGCATTGATTTCCGTCCCCCTCATCCCGGTATGGGCCAGGGGCGCTACGTGCTTCAGATCAGCCTGCTAAGCGTCTGGGATGCTACGTGCCTGGATCACGCTATTATGACTATGAACCAGGTCTGGGCCAGGGTGAGCTAAAGCTGAGGACGATGAACGTCTAACCCAGAGGTTCCCTTTGAATACAAAGAGGATTGCCCTTGAAAGCAGGTTGCGACGCTGCAAGAACGTAATAACCCTGGGGGTTCGGACAAATCTGTCCGACTATGAGGATTGGCAAATAGAGCTGATTTGCAAGTCCGATGTTATTTTTTATCCCACGGCATTCTACGCCGATATATTTGATACCATTGGCAAACGGACTTTTCCTAACTATCATACGTACAAATATGTGATGGACAAGATCAAGCAGACAGCCCTTTTCAACCTCCTTAAGGTTCCTCACCCCAGGACCCGGGTTTTTTATGGGGATTATCAAAAGTCGAAAATATTGGAACACTTTCGATTTCCCTTTGTGGCCAAAATCCCACGGGGTTCAGCCCTCGGCAGAGGCATATACCTGATCCGGAATGAGTCTGAACTTGCCGCATACAACAGATTGAGCCGCGCTGCCTACATACAGGAATACCTTAAGATCGACCGGGACCTTCGCGTTGTCTTGATTCATGGCCGGATCATCCATGCCTACTGGCGCATTGCTCGCCCAGGTGAGTTTCGCACGAACGTGTCACAAGGTGCCACCATCAGTTTTGATAGCATTCCAGAGGAAGGTCTGGCCCTTGCCCAAAACACGGCCCGTCTTTGCCAGCTGGATGACGTGGGGCTGGACATCTGTTTTTCGAATGGTCGATATTGGGTCCTTGAGGCAAACATGAAATATGGACACGAGGGGTTCAAACAGGCTGGAATCGATTTTCATAAGCTCATTGATGAAATGATTGAAAATGGAGAGATCTGATTCACTCGATTTGCAGAAAGTAAAGGAATCCCTGAACGAGCGTGAAGAGCGTTTCCTTTTGCCTCTGGCTGCTCATAGCAAGGATGCCATCCGCCGTTTTCCAGACGAACGTATCGATACTGGTCATCGGC
The DNA here is from genome assembly GCA_030625295.1 of Desulfobacterales bacterium. GTDB lineage: Bacteria > Desulfobacterota > Desulfobacteria > Desulfobacterales. Next base: position 1,179 of record DAOURD010000170.1, read on the forward strand.
AAAACTATGCAGCGGACTCTGATCGCATCCTTCATTCGTTGGCCTATACACGCTATATTGACAAGACTCAGGTCTTTTATCTGGTAGATAATGACCACATTACCCACAGGGTGCTCCATGTGCAACTGGTTTCCAAGATTTCTCGCGCTATCGGCCGTTTTCTCGGACTGAATGAAGACCTCATTGAAGCCATTGCCCTTGGCCACGACATTGGTCATTGCCCGTTCGGTCACGACGGGGAGAGATACTTGTCGGAGTTGTGTGAGGCCCACGGCATGGGTCCGTTTCGACACAATATTCAGAGCGTGAGATTTCTGGACAAGATCGAACGAAAGGGTAGGGGCTTGAATCTAACGCTCCAGGTACTGGACGGGATCCTTTGTCATGACGGCGAGATCCATACTCAAGCACTATGTCCACAGCGAGAAAAGACCTTCCAAACCTTTGATCAGGAGATAGCCAACAAGGCTGCTGATCCGGACATACCTATAACACCCATGACCCTGGAAGGGTGTGTTGTGCGCATGGCTGACACCATCAGCTACATCGGACGAGACATTGAAGACGCCATCCGCTTGAACCTCATCAAAAGGAGTCAGCTTCCAAAGCCCTCTGTGGCACGATTAGGGGACACCAACGGGACCATTGTGTACAACCTGGTGACCGATGTCATCAAGAACAGCTTCCAAAAGACTGCCGTAGCCTTTAGCCCTGAGGTCTCAAAGGCCCTGAAAGGATTCAGAGAATTCAACCTGAATGAGATATATCTCAATCCGAAAATAAAACCGGAAGCAGGGAAGATCGGGCGCGTTTTTCAAGTGTTGTTTGAACGTTATCTCAAAGATCTTGACCAGGGCAATGATGCCTCTATCATCTTTACGGATTATCTCGATGGCATGTCCGATGAATACAAGAACAATACCACCCATGCAGAGATCGTGCGAGACTTCATCTCTGGCATGACAGACGAGTACTTTCTGAGGCAGTGCCCTCAGGAAATCCGGCCCAGGAGGATTACTGGACGGTTTTAGGCACATAAGGTTCATTGAGTTTAGAGACTCAACCGGTCCATGGAACCTGAAAAGACCTATCAACATCTGGAAGATTTGGCACAACAATTAGGGATTTCAATAAGATATGAGGATCTATACGACCCTGAAGTCCCTGCAACAAGCGGCCTGTGCAAGGTGAGAGGCCGCCATTTTTATATTATGGATAGATCAAAGAGCCTTCCCTACAAAATCAGGCTTTTGAGTCAATGCCTATGCCGGATGGATCTGGATAGCGTCTACCTACTGCCAGCCATCAGAGAACTCCTAAACGCAGCCCGCAGGACCACCCACGCAGACTAGTTCCCTGAGCAGCCCAATCTACAAACTTCCGATTTTTGTGGGTTTCCCATGGAGCAAGCCGACCGTGTCGGCGGAAAATCCGGCAACCCTGGCCCAGACCCTGGCCCAGACCGGGTTTTTCTCTCCGTGGCATTGTCCAGCTTCTGTCGCGCCAGGGCGGGCCGGGTTTTTAGATGGCAGCGGTTATTATTCTGATGTCGCGCCAGGGCGGGCACGGTTGCCTTGGTCCAGAATATGGAATGTCTGGACAAGATATGAGTTTCCAGATTTCTATTCAAATACCAAAAGACTACTCATACGTGTGAGGAGAGGGATGCATCAATGGTGGGGATACCGTCGAGGCCTTTAGTTTAGCGGCTCGGCGCTAAAGTTGACATAATATATATTATCGGACGTTATCGAAAACCGGCAAAAATATGGCGAGGCCTTGCCACCCAAAAAGAGATTGTCGGTGATGTCAACATATGGTATGGATTTTTTATGGATAATCAATTCACGCTCCCGGAGCGGCGCATTTACACGGTGAGCGATCTCACGCGGGCTATTAAAGGGCTTCTTGAGAACGCTTATCCGTTTGTGTGGATTGCGGGCGAAATCTCCAATTTTCGGATACCAGTATCCGGGCATTTCTACTTTACACTAAAGGACCCGGGGGCCCAGATTAATGCCGTTATGTTCCGGCCTCAGAACCGGAACCTAAAATTCCGGCCAGAAGACGGGATGGCAGTAGTTGCCATGGGGCGGCTCAATTTGTATGAGCTCAAAGGGATCTATCAGATTATCATAGAATATTTGGAGCCCAAGGGTATAGGTGTCCTGCAATTAGCTTTTGAACAACTCAAGGCCAGGCTGGCAACCGAAGGACTGTTCGAGGAAAAACACAAGCGTCCTCTCCCGTTCCTGCCGCAAAAGATTGGAGTTGTCACCTCCCCTACCGGTGCCGTCATCCGTGACATCATGCACGTCATCAATCGCAGGTTTCCAAATGTGGCCGTCGATATTGCACCGGTTAAGGTCCAGGGAGAGGGAGCCGCCGAGGAGATTGCAGAAGCGCTCCGATTGCTCAATGACATGGGCGATGCCGACGTCATTGTGCTGGCTCGAGGGGGCGGTTCCCTGGAGGATCTCCAGGCATTTAACTCAGAGGTCGTAGCACGCGCCATTTTTGCCTCTCATATCCCTGTTATTTCAGCCGTAGGCCACGAAACAGATTTCACCATTGCTGATTTTACTGCTGATGTGCGTGCGCCAACACCCTCGGCCGCGGCAGAGCTAATCGTACCGGTCAAACAGGAACTATTGAGACGCATACAGGAGATTAGGGGCGCCCTAAAAAACGCCATATTTCAGAGGGTTCGGCTCTTGAGAGAACGCACAAGCCAGGTTTCAAGGCGGCTGGTCCATCCCGGCAGGCAGGTGGCCGACTATCGATTGCGTCTTGACGATGCTGTCGGAAGAATCGTGCGGGGGCTTTCAAGGCAATTAGACGACAAAAGAGATGGTCTATATATGATGCGAGAGCGACTCAGCCGGTGCAGTCCTCTCCTTATGGCCGAGGATCTTAATGTATTACTTAAACATCATCACCAAACCCTCACATCTGCAATGCAATTCTTCTTAGAATCTAAGAATGGCACACTTCGCACCGCTGTGGCCAGGTTGAACGCCTTGAATCCCTTGGCCATCTTGCAGCGCGGCTACAGCGTGACGCGAACCTTGCCGGAGTATGCTCTGGTCAAGGATGTTCAGCAGGTGAGTGTGGGACAGCAGGTAGAGGTCACTGTCTCAAGGGGGGCGATGGTCTGCCTGATAGAGAGGAAGCAAGAGGATGGCCAAACAGACATTTGAGAGCGCCATGAGGCGATTGGAATCGATCGTGCACGAGTTGGAAAGCGGCGACCTGAGTCTTGATGATGCCCTGAAGAAGTTTCAAGAGGGTGTCAAGTTATCAAGGTTCTGCTCAAGCAAGTTGGACGAAAC
>DAOURD010000109.1:0-5502 GCA_030625295.1 Desulfobacterales bacterium
GCCCGTTAACCAGATCACTACCATTTACTGTAAGTCCATCTGAAAGGACAAGCACATGTACCAGCCCTTCTTTATCAAGTGACCTGGCGAGGTGATCACCCGCTTGAAAGCTGTTCTCCACTTCCTTGAGCTTGATTTGAGATCCCTTCAACTGAGTGAATTCAAAATTGATAGCCGTGGCTATCAATGAGTCATCGGTTACATGGGTGCTACAAATTTCGCCGGCAGTAGAACAGCCAAAAAGAAGGGCTTTCGGATAGGCATCCTTGATTTCACGGAAACGCTTTTGTGCTTTTAGTATCAAGGTGCTGCCAAACAGCAGAACCAACTGGGCTGATTCACTTAGCTCGCCCGGTGGTTCAGGTTCCCATCCCCGTGCTTCCGTCCATCTCTTTTGCTCAATTCTCATCTCATAACCCTTTATTGCTACCTAGGACCTAACCCGGATAAACCGGAAACACGAAGCACGAAATCCGGACTGTTTTCAAGGCATCAGCCGCAAATTCTATACAAGTTCAAATGTAACTTTTCAATAAGTCCTGGCAATTCTGGCGATTCTACCAGCTATTTTTTTATATACAGAGGAAGCTTCGGCATAGCAAGAGAAAAAAAGGGGGAAAAGGGGACAGGCGAATAATGCTTTAACAAGCCATATTTAAGGATGCGCCAGTTTCCGGTTTTAGGCCAGAAGCTTCTTCTTGAAAAAAGCATCCTGAAACGCGATGGCCGCTACAGCCGCGACATCTATCTTCTCGACAAAAGGGCTTTAAGGCCGCTCCTCAACGAGGCCGGAAGGTACCGGTCATAGAAATAAGACGGACAGGCGAATAATGCTTCTTCACAAGTAACATATGGCCCCCAGCAGAACAACTATCTAGCCGGATAACCGTTTGAGGGAATAGATACCCTCAAGGGTCTTTATCCTGACTGGCTCCTTCTCACGTCTTGAGCTGAAATGACCCCTGAACATTCGATAACATTTCATCACAAAGGCCTTTGTACCGATCATTCCTCCATCTATGAAATACCTGATCCTGGACCTGAATACGGCAGATGCGTTTACTACCTCACCCTTACCGGATCTGAAAGACAATCCCCCCTTCTCATATACAAACCGGCGATAATGGGCCAATCTGCCTGCCTTTGCCAGTACACCAAACTCACGTAAACCAAAATCCAGGGAAAGAAAGTCGTCCTTGTTTCCTGACTGAATATGATAACCAAGAGAGCACCACCTGTATTCTTCTGGCCTTTCAACAATTCCTGCACGAATCGGATTGAGATCAATGTAGGCAAGGCAGTTGATCAGGGTATCACCATTGTCTACCAGAATACTCTTAAACCGGTCTGCCCAGAAAAAACCTCTCCTGTTATGGAGTCTGTTGTAATAGCGTGAAAAGGTCTGTTTGATCTCCTTGATATACTCAGAAAGGCTTGCCCACTTGTTCCTGAGAAAAGGTATCTGTCCTTCAGACAGATTTCGCCTGCTATCTTCTCCGTAGTAAACCTTGAATCTTCTTCTGATATCGTCATCAGAGAATTCTCTCTCTGGGTGCATTCTTGCCAGGAGGTGGAAGTGATTTCCCATGATGCAAAAGCCCAGTACCTCTGCGAAATAGACTGAGCTCAAACGCCTAATGGTTTCAAGCAGATATTCCTTCTCCACATCTCCTAATGGATAGCCGTCCAGCGCAACTCTGGACATAACGTGGTAGACGGCTGGGTCATCTTTAACTACTATTCTCGGCATACGGGGCATGATCCGGCCTCCTTATGTATTTTGATAGGAAACTGTCTATTCCAATACATCGGCCGATTTTACATGAAGCATTATTCGCCTGTCCCTTTTCTTCGCTTGAAAAATCAAGAAGATGGCATTTTTGATTAAATGTTGGGTAGATACGGCCTAGAGAAATTGGGGGAACATAGGATGTCCCGCAATTCTCTTAATAAAGAGCCTCTTTCCTTCTTGTGGCCAGAAAAATGACATGATACAGTAAAATTTGGGTGGTGCTCGCATAAACCTTAAATAATGTTTTTTCAGGGAGGTAAAAGGAGGTAAAAGGATGAAAAAAATTGTGTTGCCTTTATTGTTTGTCCCTTTGTTTGCATTGGTATTGAGTGGATGTGCTACTTATATGCCAGCCGGTGCTTTCTATGTTGGTGCAAAAGGCGCTATTGCTACAACAGATAATATCTCTTATTCCAAAGTTGGCAAAGCCACGGCCACTTCGGTATTAGGGCTTGTGGCAACAGGTGATTCAAGTATAAAGACGGCCGCTGCAAATGGCGGTATCACAAAAATCAAATATGTTGACTATGAAGTGGAAAATATTCTAGGTATTTACGGAAAGTATACAACTGTCGTTTACGGAGACTGACCCTTTTATTTGCGAGCATCATCCCTATATGCAGTGTGCAGGAGTCATATTCTGATCGTGGTCGGCCGGTGCCGTGTCTTGTAGCTAATGGATCATCGGCTCAGTTTACCGTCCAGGTTCCAGGCAACGTAACCATTGGAGTTACCTACGACACGGATCAGACGCGGCTATTTGTCGTCGCCTGCATCCGGCTTGTTCGGCAATTCATAGATTCGGTTCTCTTCCCACCGGGCCACGTTCGCGAGAATTATAGATGAATCTATGTATGCTTCACACAGAAGCTTGTGATAGACACCTTCCTCATGGCTTCTGATACGGTCGTGCCAGTGCGAAATCGAATACTCCCGGGCCGCGGTCTGCGGCATGAAATGGTTTCCTATCCGTGCAAGTACATCGGTGGTTCCGCTGCCTTCGTCGAATTGCTCCTTCGTTCTCCATACGATCTCCGCAGGCAGCAAGTCTTCAAATGCTTTCCTCAGTATCCACTTCTCAACGTGTATCCCGTTCTGTAGTTGGCGGATTTTCCATTGAGAAGGTATACGTTGCCCCAACTCGATCATCTCCAGATCAAGGAACGGCACCCTGCCTTCAATCGAATGAGCCATGGTGAGACGATCGACACGCTGGAGGTTGATGTTGTGAAGTGAAGACACGCTACGATAGAGTTCCTCATGCAACGGCATGGTCTTGTCGAAATCCTTGTAGTACGAGTATCCGCCGAACAGTTCGTCCGCTCCTTCCCCGGTTAGGATCACTTTGACGTATTCCGATGCAAGCCGTGACACGAAGTAGCATGGCACCGCACTTCTAACCAGATCCTGGTCGAAAGACTCAAGATAGAAAACGATCTCCGGCAGATGACGCTTGATGTCATCCACGGTGAACACATATTCGTGATGGATGCTGTCGATATATTGAGCAACCACGCGGGCTGCCTCCAAATCCCTGCTGCCTTCAATGCCCACGGAGAATGTGTGCAGTTCATTCATGTGGGCTCGGGCAACGGCTGCAATGATGCTGCTGTCGAGCCCACCGGAGAGGAAGGCGCCCAGTGGGACGTCGCTCATCAGCCGCTTGATGATCGCCCGCTCAAGGGTCTCTCGTATCAATGTACACCAGTGGTCTATTGGCCGTTCTTCAGGCTCGGCCCGTGGGATATGGCGGTACTTGTGGAATCCGGTTTGCGTATGGAAGAAACTGCCCGGCGGGAACTCCTTGACGTCCGTGGCTCGACCGGAGAGCGCCTTCAGTTCAGATGCGAAAACGGTACTGTGGCCGGAGTTCCCGTAGTACAGTGGCTTGATGCCAACGGGATCTCGTGCTACGAACAGTTCCTGACCGTCCGTCAGGATAAATGCAAACATCCCGTCGAGATTGTTCACCATGTTGCAGCCCAGATCTTCATAAAGGTGCAAGGGGACTTCACTGTCGCTTGAAGTGCTGAACCGGTGGTTCGCGGAGAGGGGTTTTTTTAGAGAATCGAAGTTGTAGATCTCGCCGTTGGCGACTATTGCGATGGTTTTATCCTCGTTCCAGATAGGCTGGCGACCACCTTCAGTGTCCATGATCGAGAGGCGGCGATGCCCAAGAGTCGCTCGTTGCCAGGAAGCAATGCCGCTTGCATCTGGACCACGATGAACCAGGTGTTCCATAATCTGGCGAATCAGTACTGTATCATTTTCTCCCCAGATTGCTGTAATTCCGCACATACTGTTTCCTTTGTTTTGTTGCTCAACGAGTGAGATCAGCGGCAGCTATTGGCTGGTGCACCTATCAAGCTATTTTTTAAAGATTAACAAGTTACGAAAACCGCCGCGTCTCTTGCTGTCCGCTTCCGGGTAGAAGCACCGGTTACCCGGCGCTCCCCCCACAGATCCGGACGTGAAGATTTCCCTCATCCGGTTCCTCGGTTCCGACCCTTTTTACCAGGTCTTCAACCATACAGGCGACACCCCGTATGGCGCATAACTATGCTACCCATTGTAGATTGTCTGAATACACAGACTTTCTACTTCGCACCCCACTGACTTTCTGATGACACGGTTCGCGGGCTCTGAGTCCCTTCCGTCGTTCCTTTCAGTGGATCGTTATACCCGGCTTCACCTTTCCTACAGTGGGTCGCTTGGGCATCGCTTCCCCACCTTCCCGGTCAAATCCTCTGACCATCGGTACTATGTTCCGCTAAGACTGCCAACAGCCCTTTTCAGGTTCGTTCGCTCTTCGCTATCCTCCCCTGATACCTTGCGTGCTTCCTTTATTTGTGTCTCCCTCCGGACTCGCTCACGGCCGAAAGCATACCCGTAAACGCCAGGGCTCTTGATCTCCCGGTACCCTTATCTTCCGGGTGCTTTCACAAGGAAGCTTTCTGGCTCTCCCAAGTTCCCGAGTTACCCCTTTGAACACATGCCCTGGTCTCAGACCCCGGTGGTGACCCGAACACTCGCCTTATCGCATTCCGGTCTGCTGCCTTCCGCTGCATGCAAAGCGTCGGCTTTCTCCTGCAAGACAGGATTATCCAGTGACCACAACTATACATTTTTCGGGGCTCAATACAGAGCCTGCGCCCTTGTTCCATCCAGCTTCGTACTTCCGTTGCCGGATTTGCACGTGGACTTCACTACCGGCCCGCTGGCTAAGCTTTAGCCGGGTGGGATTTTCCCGCCGCGGCGAGATCACCCACTGGGTAACATCAACCAATTTCATCCCGATTTACGCGGAATCCCAAGGTCTCGGGTTTACCTTGGCACGAGCACTGGCTTGCTAGAGAAAGAACCTGTCACCTTCGGTTATCCAAAGCGATTATTCCCAACTTTGATTAAATTGTATTCTTCGTAAGTTAATAAAAAATTAATAAATATCGTCTCTTGGTTTTGCGTTAATATAGAGTGTTGTTTTTTGTTTCTGTAAATTCCATTGGAATACAATATAAACACAACCAAATGGACCTTTACCACTACAATCTGTTTTACGTAGTTTTGCTCCCCTTAGAATAGTGCCTATCTCAGGTGAACTATACATACATTTTATGAAATTACTTTCATCTTTATAAATTTTAATTATTTTCTTTTTGTCTTTTGATCGGATTAATAACAGTAAAGGTTCCCTTTTAAATAAAGCTTCT
>DAOURD010000148.1:0-4884 GCA_030625295.1 Desulfobacterales bacterium
CTCACCTCCCAGGGATCCTCGGGCTGCAGTATCCACTGATCGGAAACGCCGATAATTTCTGCCGGATCATTAAGGCTGTGCAGGGCCGCGCCAAGGCGATACACCGCCCCAGCCATAGTCTTAAAGACTCCGTGGTAAATATGCAGCCAACCCTTGTCGGTTTTGAAGGGCGGTGCGCCGGGCCCGATTTTCATTTCATCCCAGTGATAGGGAACCGGCTTCATAATCACCTGTGAATCGCCCCAGTGAACCAGGTCCGGGGAATAGGAAATCCAGATAGACCAGGGTGAAATTTCTGAATGCGGCCGGTCCAGACGTACATACCGGCCACCAAACTTTACAGGAAAAATTACGACGTTGCGAAGGTCGGCCTGGGTTATAAGTGCAATGCGGTCAACTTTTTTAAAATCCCTGGTGCGCGCAAGGGCAATCCGAACGCCGTGACGGGAATACGCGCTGTAGGTAAGCAGGTAGTCGCCCTCTACGGGGCAGATTCTCAGGTCCTCCACCCCGAACTCTTCGTATTCGGCAAATATGCCATCGTGTGACGGCACAAGGAACGGCTCGGGATGAACAGAAAAGGAAAAACCGTCTGCGCTTTCAGCCTGGCCGATTACAGAGCGGCCGTTGTGGAGATGTGACCTGAAAAACATTATATACTGGTCATTGTGTTTAATAACCCCGGCATTGTGAACAGTGGCTACCGGGTAGGGGACGTCATCCCTGGTAAGGATGGGGTTCCCGTCATATCGCTTTACGAAGGGGTTTTTTCTGTTCATGCCCTGCAACCCTGTATCGGTTCAAGCACCTGTGTGTAAACGTCTATATATTTTTCGACCATACTGTCTACGGTAAAGCGGTCTTCGACCGTCCGGCGACAGTCCGATCTGTCTATATCTTTTATTCTGACTACATGTTTGACAGCCTCTTCGCAGCCCGAAACCAGGAATCCGTTTTTGCCGTGCTCGATCAACTCGGGCATGCTCCCCTTGTTGAAGGCGATCACTGGGGTACCGCAGGCCATGGACTCTATAACGGACAGACCGAAAGGCTCATTGAAATTTATGGGATGCAGAAGCGCGTATGCCTTGCCAAGCAACTGGTTGCGCTGAACCGGTCCGGCGGTGCCGACATAGACCGCATTGCAGTTGTCCAGGTGCGGTTTGACGTGCCGGTGATAGTAAGCTTCGTCCTGCATGATTCCTGCCAATATCAGCTTTTTATTGCAGGCCCTGGCAATTTCAAGGGCCTCTCTGGCACCCTTGTCATGGTGAATACGCCCGAAAAAGAGTAGATAATCGTCCGGTTCAGGCTGAAAATCAAACTGTTTTATATCAATGCCGTGATGTATGGTTTTTATATAGTCAAGATCGGGCGACCGGTCGGCATCGCTGATGGAAACATAGAACACCTTGCTGTTGTATTTTTTGTAAACCGGCAGAATCCCGGGCGATGAAAAGCCGTGAATGGTAGTAACGACCGGGGTGGTGATCAGGCCGGTATAGGTCAAGGGCAAAAAGTCAAAATTGTTATGTATAATATCAAAATCTTCAGCATGCTCAAAGAGCTCCGAAATATGCAGGCACTCCCATACTTTTGGCATAATGGAGCGGTCTTCTTCATAGCCCCGCGCGCAAACGGCATGCAGCTTGCCGCTTGTTTCCGAATCACCGGTCGCAAAAAGGGTAACATCATAGCCTCGCGATACCAACCCCTCGGTCAAAAGGGAGACCACGCTTTCCCACGGACCGTAGTGTCGCGGCGGCGTGCGCCAGGCAATCGGCGAGAGCATGGCAATGCGCATATCTAACCCTTTACGCTAACCGGTTGATTGGGACGATGATTGTTTTAAAATCTCGTCGGCATAAAGCTTTTGCAATGTCATAAGCGAAAGCAGCCAAGCCAGGGACGACTCGGCGCCTTCATTCTGGTTGATGCCATCAGCGTTTAGCCCGTCGCGGCAGCCGCCGGTCTTGGGATCATAGAGCGGCATATTCAGGTCGTTGTGTCCGAGAAACCAGTTAAAGCACATGACCGCAGCGTCGATCAATGTTTTGTCACGGGTGATGTTAAAGGCTTCGACACAGGCTTCGATCATGGCATTGGCCTCGATGGGCTGCTGGTCGAAACGGGCTCTGGGGCCGCCTTGTTCATACCATCCTTTATTGCCGATCGGCACAAAGTGGCCGTCATCGGTCTGGATGGTGAGCAGCCACTTGAGGGATCTGAGCCCCATATCGATCATATCGCTGCGCTGCATCCATTGGCCGGACAGGAGCAGGGCATGGGGCAGCTTGCCGTTGGCATAGGTTAAAGTGTTTTCAAGCCAGGGCCAACTTTTTGTTGCATTGTTCTTGAACTGATTGAAAAGCCTATCTGCAAGGATTTCTCGAACCCTGCGCACTTCACTGTCGCCTGAAAATTTGTGCAAATAGGCATGAATGCCCACCAGGGCAAAAGCGATGGCTCGGGGCGAATCAAAGTGCTCGACAGCTTTCATCGCGTGGTTGAAGAGGGCCGTGCTCATTGCCACCTGTCCGGGATTGTCAAGAAAACCCACAGCCTTTCCAAGGCCCCAGAGCGTCCTGCCGTGAGCATCCTCGGGTCCCACCTCCGCAGTCCAATGTCGCGAATAGGTCATGAAATCACGAAACCGCCCCGTTTCGACATTGAAGGCATATAGTAAAAAGCTGAGATAATGGCTGCTGAGGGAATCGAAGCACTTGCCGTCTGCAGGCAGGTATTTCCGGCCCATGGCGGCAACCATCAGCGCTCTGGCATTATCATCAATGCAGTAGCCATGGTCGCGATCGGGGATGGTCTGGGTGGCATGTTGCAAAATGCCTGTATCATCGGTAAGGGTTTTCAGGTGACCAAGCTTCATTTCCGGGAGCTCGAAATTTGTGATGGATTTGATGTTTTCAATATATAAGTGTCGGGGGCGGGGATGCAGGGAACGTTCGAGCTTAACCTGGCTGAAAACCTCGAGATATCTTCGGGATACCTCCTTCCAGATCGCCTCACGACAGAATGTATAGGCTTTTTTGCGTATCGTATGCCGGACGGTTTCGTTGTCCAGAAGTTCGATGATCTGTTCCGCCATGGCATCAGGGTTGTTGAATGGAACAATTATTCCCCGTCCTTCGGCAAGCATCTCGGTCGCATACCAGTACGGGGTTGAAATAACGGCTTTGCCGGTGCCCATGGCATAGGCGAGCGTCCCGGAAGTGATGTGGGCCTCTTCAAGATAGGGGGTTACATATATATCAGCGGTGCCGAGGAACTCACATAATTCTTTCAGTTCGACAAAACGGTTTTGAAAAATGACATAATCGCTGATATTGAGTTTGCGCACGAGTTGCTGCAGGCTGATTCGGTATTCCTCACCATGCGACTTCAAAACATGCGGATGTGTTGCTCCCAGGATAATATAGGTAACATCAGGGTGTTTTTTGATGACCGACGGAAGCGCCTGCAGCATATTTTCAATGCCCTTATTGGGGGAAAGCAGGCCGAATGTGAGAAGCACCTTTTTGCCTTCCACGCCGAACTGATCTTTGTAGAAGTTGGGATCAATAAAAGACGTATCCGGAATGCCGTGATGGATAAAGGCAATTTTCTCTTCCGGCACATCATAGATATCTTTGAGTAAATCAACGGCCTTCCAGCTCATCACGATCAGTTTGTCGGACAAATCAGACAGCTTGCGCATGACTTCACGATATTCCGGGGCGGGATCTTTCAGAACCGTATGCAGCGTTGTCACGACCGGCATGCGAAGCTCTCCAAGAAGTTTCAGGAGATGGCTGCCGGCCGGTCCGCCGAAAATAGCGTATTCATGCTGTACGCAGACAATATCAATCTGACTGATATTGATAAACTCCGATGCGACACTGTAATCGGCAAGTTTGTTCTGGTTGATCTCAAATCGCACTTTTTCAGGATATGCATATCCCTCGGGTTTGTCATTCATGGCAACCGCCCAGCAGTTTATGCCGGGGGCTTCTGTGGATAAGGCCGTAACAAAATCAGTAGTGAATGTTGCAATACCGCACTGGCGGGGCAAATAGTTGCCGATTACGGCAACTGAGCCGATTCCCTCATAATACTGAATAACAGATGCCATACTAGCTGCCTCCCAATTATTCTATTATCAATAGTCGTGACCATTTGATTTGATAGAACTTGTGGTTTTTGCGCTAGCCAGAAACGCCCAATTCAAGATACCTACATAAGATCTGCATCAACGCCCGAGAACACCCGGGGGCTGATTCCTTGCCACTGTACGTAACAAAATGATGATTGACACTTGAAGGGTCAAGGGTCATTATCTGCTTGTTTTTTTCATCAAAACCAAGAAAGGAGGCAGACATGACCCTTGAGACAGATCCGTTGAAAAGTGTAGATGTTTTGAGGAATGTCAACCATGAGATCTTTATGACCCCTTTGGAGGTTCCCAGAATCATAGCGCATCAGGGCCAAAGATTCAATGTTTGAATTGCCCTTGGTCAGGTCCTGTAGTGGAGGCCAAATGGCAATACGTGGACACGCGGCAAGGGGCCTTTGATCGGCTGTTGCAGAAGCTTTCCGACAAGCAACTTGTCGTCAGGGGGCGTAATTCACGACTGTTGGTAAAAATCCCCCTAACCCCCTTTAGAAAAGGGGGAATGGTTGAAAGTCCCCCTTTAGGAAAGGGGGGTTTAGGGAGATTTTACTGTGGTTGCGCAACCAACAGTCTTGAATTACGCTCGATCTTATGTATGGATTTGAAGGGCAGACAGAAGCTGGATGGGTTCAGACCATAAAACGCGCCCTTGATTTTAAACCGGAACATCTTTCATGTTATCAGATGACACTTGAAGAGGCGACACCGTCCCCTTACCT
>DAOURD010000251.1:0-3779 GCA_030625295.1 Desulfobacterales bacterium
GAGGAGAAAATCTTAGATGCCCTATTTGAATCGGGTGCCGGAAAAACAGAAAAATACACCCATACCTCTTTTCGGACCAAAGGTGTCGGTACTTTCAGACCGGGCATCACGGCCAAGCCCTTTAAGGGTCGTGTGGGTGAAATTAGCCACAGTACTGAATACAGGATAGAGGCCCTGGTGCGAAAGAAGGATCTATCTCGGGTCATCAGATCCTTGGAAAGGGCGCATCCGTATGAGGAAATGGCCTATGACGTTTATGCCACGGGTGTGGAAAAATCGAAAGAGGGATTGGGACGCATTGGAGATCTTGTGCAGGATTTGACGCTCGATGCCTTTGCCCGAATCATCAAAGAAGCATTAGGGTTGAACACGGTAAAGGCTGCCGGAGATCCAAGGCAGACGATTAGGCGGGTGGCTGTGTGCAGTGGCAGCGGAAGGGGCCTACTGGAGGATTTCTTTGCCTCTGATGCTCAGGTCTATGTGAGTGGTGATCTTGGTTATCATGACGGACGAAAGGCTGAGGCATTAGGACGCGCATTGATTGATATAGGGCATTTCGCTTCCGAGCACTTAGTGGTGGAAAACCTTGCAGCAGGCTTGAAAGATGCTCTGTCAAAAAGGGGGTGCGCCGTTAACGTAGAGGCGTACACCCAGGAGCGTGATTGTTTTTATTATCTTTGAGTTCATCAGGATAGTTCAAAGAGCTAAAGTGATACTTTACATCTGAGCGTAACTGCTCGGGTTCCACGGTTCACGGTTCAAGATAAAAAGGTTCAACGGTTCAGCGGTTCAGGGGTTAACCGTGAACCCGGAACCGTGAACCTGGAACCTGGAACCTATAATGGTTAACCGTGAACCTTGGAACTTTGAACCTGAGTAGTTACATCTGAGCTCTTGCATTAGATTTGTCAGGGAGAGTATTGTGAAAGAACAAATCAACTTACTGGTAAAACTTCAACAAAAAGATAGGGTGCTGGATCGGTTCAGGCGGCAAATACGTGAAGGCCCTGAACGACTCCAAGACCTTGAAAAAGAGCTGGAAGGAGTTGAAGAAGATGTCGAGGCTGATAAGAGGCGCATCCAAGAGCTGAAGAAGACCCAACGCGACTATGAAGCTGAGATAGAAGATGGCCTGGCCCACATCAGGAAAAGCCGAGGCAGGCTTATGGGCATCAAGAACAACAAGGAGTATCGGGCTTTATTAAGGGAGATCGAGGAGGCCGAAAAGGGAAATGCAGATAAAGAGGACAGAATTTTGAGTTGCCTGGAGGAATTGGAGAACCTTAACAAGGAACTTGAGGCTAAGGAAAAGGGCCTGTCAGCCATGCGGGATAGCCTTGAAAGCGAGAAAACAGCCATAGCCAAAGAAATTGCCCGTGTCCAGGAGGATCTCTCGGATACAGAGAAATCCAGGGAGAAGCTGGTGGAAACCATAACCCCTGAGCTTCTTTCAAAATATGAGCAGATCAAGGCAAGGAGCGGAGGCATAGCGATGGCGTTGGTGAACAATGCAACCTGTTCTGAATGCCACCTGGGTATTCCCCCACAGATGTACAATGAACTTCAAAGGCAGGACAGCCTGAAGTTTTGTCCTAATTGCCAACGAATTATTTACTGGAAAGAGGCTGAGACTTCAGCATGATGTAGTTTCTTGAGTTTCTTGAGTTTCTTGTGTTATTAATGTTATAATAATATAACAACAAACATCATAAACCCAACAAATGTCAGAGCAGGCTAAACGATCGCTCGCGTCTTCAATTTTTTTGCAGACGCGGGAGGAAAGTCCGGGCTCCTGAGGGCAGGGTGCTCCGTAACGCGGAGTCGCGGTAACGCGAAGGAAAGTGCCACAGAAAAGATACCGCCCTGTGAGATGGCGGCCACGCCTATCTCGCGGGGTAAGGGTGAAAAGGTGCGGTAAGAGCGCACCAGTTCCCCGGGTGACCGGGGAAGCTAGGTAAACCCCACCCGGAGCAAGACCAAATAGGAAAGCGTTTGAGGGCGGCCCGTCCGAGCTTTCGGGTCGGTCGCAAGAGGTATTGGGCAACCAATACCCTCAGATGAATGATCGTTGTTCCGTAGAGGGTGACCGATACGGAAAACAGAACTCGGCTTATGGCCTGCTCTGACATAAAATCACTTAATCCTTATACTGTTTTCCAACACTAACAATTAAATTTAGGGATTAAGGAATTTAGGGATTAAGGAATTCCCCAATCCCTCAATTCGCAATTCCTGAATTCCGGCTTGTCCGGGTGGATCATGCAAGAGCCCATGACTGTTCCGCATAAGACCGATTTTGCCGAAAAGGTACAGATATTTTCCGAGGAGTTCTTGAAGTATTGTATCTATATCTGCGAAACTGAGTCCGCCCGTGAGACCTTCACCAAAAGACTGTATGCTAAGATGGTCGCAAGCTCCAAGCTCTTGGAAGATTTTTTGGACTTCCATGGCGCAAAAAACAATTCCAACTGGTATTATTATCGTGAGCTGGTCTCCAGCGTAAGAAACCTGTCTGAAGCCAGTTACTCCCAGAAACACATCTCCAAGCGGCTTCCTTTGTATGACTTGGCAAAGACCGAGGGATTTAGGGATGGCGGATATGCTACTCACAAATTCCTGGTAGATTCTTTGAGGAAGATATCTCGCAACGCGTTGGAAGCAGCCGAGCGCCTGCATATTAACTTGCCTGAAGACCTTTTTTTGTGGGATGATTTCCCGGGAATAGCCACTCAGGCCCCTCTTGAGTTTGACATCGACGATGAAAACCTGGAGGAGGAGAAGAAAAATATTGTCAAGATAACCACTGAGTTCTTGAGGGTAGCCAACGAATTTGAAACATTGGGTTTTTATGAGCCGTACAACATAGATCAGATTAGGGCCATTGTTCCTTCCAACTTTAACGAACAAGAGGCGCGACGATTTGAAATGGTTGTCCACAGCCTGCAATCAACCTTTGACACGTACGTGAATAGAAGCGGACTCCGGTTTCGCGATATCAAACTCAAGCGGCTTCGCGGGTACATCTCAGTAGTACTTCACCTCCTGGAGCTTACACGTCGTCTCTTACACTACTATGAACGGCACCTCCATGAAGTCGGCTACAAGAACATTTACAAACGGGTGCGTGATGAGTTGGCCAGGGCTGTTAGGCCTGAACATATTCTTGATCGCATTGTGAATTATGGTCTTTATTATATTTGGTATTTCTTGGTGCAGGGTCAGGATCTCGCCCAAGAGGTCTTAAATGAGAATATGGAGCAGAGTTCCATTGTAGTGGGCATACCGCAAGAGCTTGGTTTTCACAGTCGGCCCTGCATGTTGGTGGCCAAGATCGTTCAGCATTACGGCGGTCAGGTGGAACTGTGGGTGGACTCTGATCGATTTGACGCGAGCAGTGTCCTGGACATCCAGTGGGCCGGCGGCAAGATTCAGAAAGAGGCCATCAAGGAGGTTGCGTTTAAGGGCGATGTGCGCGCCTTGAGAGACATCCAGGTTCTGGCTAGTGTAAACTACGGTGAAAATTCAATGGGCAAGGGGATTCCTCTGCCCAAAGAGCTTTCCTACCTGAAGCAGTAATTGGTCAGTGGTCGGTGGTCAGTGGTCAGTAATCGAAAATCCGCAATCCGCAATCCCTGCCCGCCATCGCTCTCGCCACGCCCGGCATCGCGAGGCCTACCCGCTCGTGCCTTGCAATGGCAGGCGGGCTCAGCCGAGGCGGACGGGCTCAGGCGAGGCAGGCGGGCGCAATCCGCAAACAGGGTTGCCGCAGTTATTGTGGC
>DAOURD010000138.1:0-5049 GCA_030625295.1 Desulfobacterales bacterium
GGACTCTATCCCCTTCAAGACCTCTTTGGGAAGGTCAAATTCGGTAAACAAGACATCTTTAGTTTCTATATCCGACGATTTCATGTTGTTACACATTACAAATATAGACTACATTCATGGTATTTGCAAGCCAAACAGTGAGCAGCGTCGCTACTCCATTTTTGCTTGAAATCGAAAGGGCGCTTTATTAGGCTATCATCAGGACATAGTTGGTTGTCGGGCTGAAACCTTGAATAATTTTACGATTGAAATAGACGATGTCTTTCTCAGCCGGGAGCGGCAAAAGGCCAGGGAGTTGAGAGGGTCGCAATGGTGGAAGCGCCAACTGGCCCGGGGCCGATGCTACTACTGTGGCAGATCTTTTTCTCCTGAAGCCCTCACCATGGATCACATCGTGCCCCTGGCAAGAGGCGGCAAATCCACCAAAGGCAATGTGGTGCCTGCGTGCAAGGCATGCAACAATAAGAAAAAATACATGCTGCCGATTGAGTGGGAAGAATATTTGCAGTCCCTTACTGAAAATGGTGTTGAATGACATCCAGGCGGACTCTGGCTGAGTAAGGGATAAAGGCAAGGCTGACCTTCCCCTCGGCGTTGATGCGCTGAAAGACCTCATCAGCTTCAACGGCAGGAATCTGTTTGCCGGTATTCCAGTCCTCCAACTGGACTTTCATTAAGATCTTGTTGGGATCATCAATTAGTCTGAGAATGTTCGCTGTCATATTGGAGATTTTTTCATATGTTCCTGCATCGGTAAGGTTGAGCTCGTTCTTGATCTGTCTGTGGTAGGCCATGATGGCATAGAAATCGATAGGGAGCCTGATCGATTCCGCAAGGCTCTGAGACAACCATGCCAGTGCATTTTTGGGGTCTGTGACCGACTCGTACATGAAATTCATAGCGAACTCGATCTGAGGATTGGCCACCCTGGATGCCTGAATCAATTTACGGGCAATCTTCAACAGCTTCTGGTTCTTCCAACGTGACCATTCCCAGAAGGTGTCTGTATACTCTGACACGTACCAGCGACCATCTGAATCCTTGAACGGGCCCTGATAGAGGGTTTCGGGGTTGAGAACTTTTCCGGTTTCTTCTTCAAACAGGGCCACCGCCTTTGGGCTGAAATCCTCGCAGTGGTACATAATCAGGTCATCCTGAATCAGAATCCCGTCGATTCCGGATCGGACCACATCCCCGTATAGAGCGACAATCCCCTGCTCGACTGTTTCATCAAAGATGCTCCACATTCCAATGGGCTCGAAAGCGCGTTTTTCAAAACAATACCCCACGGCCTTCGAGCCTTCAGGATCGGGAAGTCTGAGCGGCATCTTGCGGGTTTCCATCCAGGCAAACACCTTAAGGCCGTGACGGTGGCCGATCGAAACAAGCCTGGGCAGCAAGGGGTCCACAACGGGAGCATGCTCGGTTTCAAAATACACCCCCTCGCTGCATCGGGGTCTGGAAAACCGATACACCCTGTCACCCCGGTTCTGAAAAGCGCGAACGATGAGCGTATTGACGCCCACGCGCCTGAGTTTCTTGATAGAGTCTTCCACTTCCCCGTAGTCTTTGCAGCCGAATATGAGAACCTGGGCTGCCAGCATACGCCGCGTGAATGAGGAGCCCCTTTCTTGAGGGGGAATCTCTGGCCCTTTTTCAATAGAGGTTTCTGGCTCTTTTTGGGAGGGAGTCTGAAGCCCTGTTTCAGGTGAGAACGCCTCCCTGGAAACCGAGGCCTCGGCCCACTCTTCTAGAGGATCATGGAGCCCAACGTACCCTAAATGCCAGAGCAGGATCCCTGAAACCGCCAGTGTAGCCACCAAGAGATACAAGCCTTTTTTCTGAAACCGAAACACGATGATATCCTTTCTCCAGGAGAAGAAATTGGGGTTGTCACTTTTGCAGAAAGCTCAAGAGTGAGAGCCTTAAATCTATAGCTCAGACAAGAAGCTGCCACAAACCAGAAACCATTGCTGTGAAGACAAAAAGGGTTTCCACTAAGAACTCAAACCTGAAACCAGGGACAACCCAGTGTTGTTCAAAGGCCATAAGGACTGCGGCTATATAGAATACGGAAAGGATCATGCCATAGGCCAGGGTGGTGGTAAGATGCATCATAGGCGCAAAAATGAGCGCTGCCAGAAAGATCACCAGAAGCTGTTTGAGTATACGAACGGTCTTTTTTTCACCCAGTACAATGGGTAGGCTTTCCTGCCCCACGATCCGGTCTCCCTGCATATCAAGAATGTCAAAGAAAGCAGTTCGGACAAATGCTATGACCGATGCCCATAAGGAGACGAAAATCATCGTAGTCGTAATTTGTAAAGAGACTGAAAGGTGAGGGAGGCCCCCTGTCACAACGCCCCATGCAAGGGCGATCAGCACGGTCTTTGAGCCCGGCACGTCACTAATCCGCTGGATCTTTTTTTTCCCTATCCTGAATAGCCCCGGGATGATCTTGACCTTGTAAAACAAACCCAGGAGACTAATGATACAAAGCACAAGAAACGGGACAGATCCCAGGGCAAATGCCATAAAGAGCCCTACCGCACCCGAAACTATGGCCAGAGTCAAAAGGATCGGGCGATTGTGGTCATAGAAGCTGGCCCGGTCCGGATCATTATAACGGACAGCCTCCCTTCCGATGAAATTGTTCAATATGTGCATGGAGAGGACATAACACGTAGCCATCAAGGCCGATGCAAAGCCCGGCCTGATTCCCGATAGCAGCGCACACGTGTAACTCAGACACCCGGCGCCCACTGCAAGATAGAGATTGCTCAAAAGCAACCAGCGCTCTATCCTGAAGACCGTAAAACGCCATCGCCCCCTTGCCTCATGGGGAAGGGCCTCGAGGGTCCTGTAGACTTTCTTTATGACCCAATTGGGCGTAGAAGCCCCGGCTGTAATCCCTATGGAACGTAACGGTTCGATGACCTTGCAGTCGAGTTGTGCCTCACTCTCGATATGGAAGGCCGGAACCCCTTCTTGCTGAACCACCTGCGCCAACCGTTGGGTATTGCCACTGTTGCGGCCGCCCACCACCACCACCGCATCCACGTTCTTGGCCATCTCCCTGACCTCAGCCTGGCGTTTGAGTGTTGAATCACAGATAGTGTTGAACACCTTGAAGTGAGGAAAGCGTGCAGCGATAGTACGGGTAATACTATCAAAGAGGTGACCGTCCTGGGTGGTCTGGGCCACTACAATGGCACGTTCGAGAGATGGGAGTTTGTCAAGATCCTCCGGGTGGCTGATGACGTAGCCCATGCCTTCGGCATATCCAAGGAGGCCTACAACCTCTGGGTGATCCTTGTCGCCCACGATGATGACGGCACAACCCTGCCTGGCATACTTGCTGATAATGGTCTGGACCTTGATGACCCTGGGACAGGTCGCGTCGATTATGGTAAATCCTGCATCAACAAGGGCCTGCTTGGCCTGGGGTGGCACCCCATGGGCTCGTATGACAACGCTTCCGGGTTTGGCGCCAGAGATATCATCCAGGACAGTTACGCCTTTTTCTGCCAGAATCTCCAGCACCTGGGGATTGTGAATGAGCGGGCCATAGGTATAAATGGGGCCCTGTTGCCTGTTGGCAGCATCCAGGACGATCTCAACCGCTCTGCGGACTCCCATGCAGAAACCTGACGTTTTGGCGAGCTTGAGCTTCATCATTCTTCACACATCTTCAGATATCAGCTCCTTTAAGTGTTTTTCGATTAAAGTTTCGATGAGTGGGGGGAGTGGAGTGGGCGGCATCCCGACAATTTCCACTCTTTCCTGGGTGAGTGGGATGAGGAACTTTTTGGCCGGGCACGCGGCCACGGCCTCGGCAATCCTTGGTGTGACCTCGCCCATCATAGCATGAGCCATCACGATCCCTATGGGAGCCACAATAAGATCGGTCTGCGAAACCATACGGACAATGGCATTTTCTCCGGAAGCCCCCCGGTTTGCCCGCGCCTTGAGCATTTGGGCTGTGGCAATAGCGTTTGTCCCGAGGGCAATAATTTCTACTGATTCGTCAACGGCTTCCCTGAGTTTTTTGATGATGGCGCTTCCTATACCTCCACCCTGGCCGTCAATTACACAGATGCGCATTTTCTAGACGACATCCTCCTCTTTGATTTTTAGAAAGACCTTTGTCTGCAGGTACTCCAGGCATTCTTGCATGTGGTGGCGGCATTTCTCCTGCCAGGGACTTTGATGTTCAGGGTCTCGAAGTTTTTGACCACGGAGGCCCCGAACAGACAGAGGTTTCACCATAGACTCAGGAAGGTCATCAGGCAGATCCACTCCGTTCATGATGGCCCACGCTAAAGTCCATGCACGCGCCACATTAGAAGAGTTGTAGCCACCTCCTCCCAGGGCCACCCAGGGGAGTCCTTGCTCGGTCAGGTAGGCGATGGCCTTGCAGAATCCGTTGGTGGTGAGTTCGAGTGCAGCCAGCGGATCATCCAGGAATGTATCTACTCCAAGCTGAGAGACCACCACATCCGGGTTGAACAGTTCCATGAGCACGGGGACGACCGACTTAAAACCTTCCCAGAATACTTGGTCATCTGTCCCGGGGAGCATGGGTATGTTCACGGCATAATCCAAACCCTTTCCACGACCTATCTCGCTGAGCCCACCGGTGCCGGGAAACAGGGTACGCCCATCCTGATGAAACGAGACCGTCAACACCCTGGGATCTTCATAGAATGCCCATTGGACCCCGTCGCCGTGGTGGGCATCTATGTCCAGATAGAGGACGCGCTTTCCCCTGTCAACAAAGTGGTAGATCGCCAGGACGGGGTCGTTAACATAGCAAAAGCCCGATGCCTGTCTGGCGCCAGCATGGTGGAGGCCGCCTGCGATGTTAAAGGCAATCCGGGCCTTGCCGCCGGAGACCAGTTCAGCACACTGAAGGGATGCGCCCGTATGAAGCTGGGACCACTCCCACAGCCCCGGAAAGACAGGGTTGTCCCCTGGCCCGAGGCCGTATGAAAAATCCCCGCTGATCTGGCCCCAACCGGCCCTCTTCAAGACTTCAATATATTCGGG
>DAOURD010000128.1:0-5192 GCA_030625295.1 Desulfobacterales bacterium
CGTCTTGATGGCAAAAAGAAAAAATGACTGGCAGTGAGAATTGTCAGAATTGGGGTCGGACCATGCCAAGTAGCAGACATCACGACAGAAACCGTCAGAAGTTGTGCCAAATAAGGCCTTAAAATGCCATTTTCGGGGCCAAAATCATCCTTTCAAGAAAAGGGGTTCCACTGGCGAAATCGTTGCTCTGTATGAAATGTTGACATCCGCTTTGATTCTGATGGCAAAGAAGGAACTAGAATCAGAGGTTCCACCTTTTGTTTGGACAGACCAGGAACTTTGGGAACATCGTGCAGAACGTGCATAGTGCCGGATAAATTATTCACATGTTGCGACAAATGCTTCGTCGTGATAACAATCTAGAACAAAGATTATGCGCAAGCTCAGTTATGCAATTTCGGGACGAACGTCCCCATTCTCATTCTCCCCTAAGCCCGATGCGGAAATTTTAGGAGAAGGGCTATGCCAAGGCAGGCAAAGTCGGATCTTAGTGCGGGGTCCAAAGTCGCTACAAAATGCATCCTACCGATGACAGACGTTTTCTATCCAATGAAACGGACGATCCTCTCCATGAGGCCTTTGATCGTAAAATGACTGTCCATGCTATGCCCATGGGCCAATCAGTCCGGCCGGAGGAATTGCCCGGGCTTTGGGCAGATGCAATGTCTGCTGAGAATGGCCTCCCGATACGTTCCATTTACATCCACATCCCTTTTTGTGAGACCCATTGTGTTTTCTGTGGCTTCTATCAGAACGCTTATCGTTCGGATCTGGCCGGGCAATATGTGGACGCCCTTATTCGGGAAATGGAACTTACGGCCAAGGCCCCCTTTATCAATGCCCATCCGTTCCAGGCCGTCTACTTTGGTGGAGGCACACCAACCGCACTTTCTGCTGAATCACTCGCCAGGCTGGTCTCAACCGTGAAAACTCTTTTCCCCCTTGCCAACGATTGTGAAATCACCCTTGAAGGGCGGATCTACAATTTTACCAAAGAAAAGATCCAGGCTGCTTTGAGCGCCGGCGTAAATCGCTCTTCTCTGGGAGTGCAGACCTTCGATACCCAGATCAGAAAACGACTGGGCAGAAGAGACTCAAGGAAAAAGGTGATTGAGACCCTGACTTATCTTCGTGACCTGGCAAAGGCGGTCACCATTATCGATTTGATTTATGGTTTACCAGAACAGTCGCTTGAAATATGGGAGGACGATATCCGGACCTTTCTAGGCCTTGAGCTTGATGGCTGCGACCTTTACCAGTTAAATGTTTTCAAGGGGGGCCTCCTAGAGAAGTCGGTTGCTGCAGGTTCCTTGCCCAGACCGGCCACCCTAAGGGAACAGGCAGACTACTATGTTCGAGGCATAGAGCTAATGCAGGCGGCACACTACCGCCGCCTTTCCATTACCCACTGGGCGCGGACCAGCAGGGAAAGAAGTCTTTACAATTTTTTTTCCCGGGGCCGCAGCGACTGTGTGCCGCTTGGCTCAGGAGCCGGCGGCTGGCTCGGAGACTACTTCTTTTTTGTAGAAGGCCAACTGCAAGATTATTTAAGTGCAATCAAAGCTGGGAGAAAGCCTCTTTCCTTTGGTATGAGGCGCTCCGAAGGGGATTTCCTTTTCAGAGACATTTCCTACCAGATGGAACTCAGCTATTGCGACCTGAAGGCACTCTCCAAGCGCCATGACGTTGATCTTTTAGCCATCTTGGGGCCAATAATCTCGCAGTGGGAAAAAGTAGGTTTGGTCAAGCTTACAGATGACTGCCTTTACCTTACCAGGTCCGGAGAATTTTGGGAGGTCAATCTAGCCCAGATGCTCATAGATCGGCTCCAAGAAGTTCCGTAAGCCTAGGGGCGGCTTTTGCTGGAATGTGAAGTTTGGGTACGCTCTTTAATTTTACAGTTTCTATGTAATGCTTTTAGAACCGGTTCATGATGGCAAGAAAGTCGAAGATAGAGGAATTGAGCGTTGTAGGGAACGTCCGGTCCGTTGTTGACTAGGTTGAATTAGTCTGATGCTCGATTTTCAAGGGAGTGTCCATGGGCGGGAGATTTGGAAAATATGGCGATGCCAAGCGCAAGGCTCAGATCCGCAAAAACCGCCTCAGGCCACCTATTTCTTGGCAAGGGAGAAGGACAAATGCTCAAAAGGGTCTCGAAATAGCGTGGTGCCAGTAGATATTCGGCGGGGAGGCTTCTGAATAGAAGCAAGTGTTAAAATTTCACGCATATCCGCATATCCATAGAAAGGAGGCTATCAAAAATGGAAAAGAAGGAACCAATGACTTGGGGAGAGTGGTTTGCCATTCTCATAGTTTGTGGCACTGTCGGCCTCATAGTATTGATAGTACTGGCAACAATTGTGGGCTTGATATAAGTATGTAGTCAAAGGATCAAAGGGGACGTTCGTGCAGAACTTCCTTGACGACTTGACTGGTTTGGAAAGTTTGGGGGTGCTCTTTTTAGTTTTACAGTTTCTAAGTAATCCTTTTAGAGCCGGTTCATGATGGCAAGAAAGTCGAAGATAGAGGAATTTAGGGGGCTTCGGGGACGCCCTTTACATTTACAGATTTGAAATTATGATTCTTGTGCGCGTTAAGGCAAAAAGTCTGTTGTGCTATTGGGCGGCAAGAGACCTTGGTATTGGTATGGGTCAAATAGCAAGGCGATTGAATCTCTCATTGGCCGGGGTGAGTCAGCCTGGTAGGGTGGGCTTTGCCAACCACCATCCTGAATGTGTGGCGCGTGCAATATTGTGTTCTGGACCCAGTCCGGTGATTTGCTGCCTTACCATCAAAACGATGTTTTGCGGATGAATAACTAATGGTGGGCACAGCCCACCCTACGAGCTTATCCCACCAGCAATACATCCTTCACGGCTGGCTTCTGTTGAAGCGGGCCAACCGAGGTGTCCCTCATTATTCGGTGTCGGAAACGAATTGAGTCCGATTAATGTTGCTTTAAACTATTTTAAAAAGCTTTTGAGGTGCTTTAAAGCAACATTGATTCATAATTTTCTTGACCAAGCCACGGATTTACGATATGTTAATTTAAGTTAACATAAAAGGTTTATAAGGTATTTTAAATTAACATGCCACGGGTCAGCAAAATCTCGAAATCCCCACCGGCCGCGGTCGAAGACATCCTCAACCGGTTGGGCAGGAATATCCGCACCGCCCGCCTGCGGCGCAAGCTTTCCAGGGAAGAGCTCGCCGAACGCGTCGGCATCTCGCGATATGTGCTGGCCGATATCGAGAAGGGCAAGCCAACCACAGCTATAGCCGCCTATTTGGGCGCACTGTGGGCGCTCGGTCTCATCCAAGATATGCGGGAGGTGGCCGATCCGGACCGCGATGAGGAAGGCAAAATTCTGGAGCGGGCCAGAAGCCCGAAGACGGCTCCGAAGCGAAAGACGCTAGACGATGACTTCTGAGCGGGAGTGCTATGTCTACATAGTGCCGCCCG
Organism: Desulfobacterales bacterium; assembly: GCA_030625295.1. GTDB lineage: Bacteria > Desulfobacterota > Desulfobacteria > Desulfobacterales. The sequence goes on from DAOURD010000128.1 coordinate 3,464, forward strand.
GCGCGACGGAATTCGTCACAGCGGGTCGCTTCCGAGTGTCCCTGACTCGTGATGGCGAGCCGGTCGGACAGTTCGTCTACGGGCGGCGTTATCTTGAACGTAATGAGGCGGTCGAGCTTGACCCTGTAGAGCTGCGGCTCCGCAGGGGTCCATACGAAACCGCCCGGATGGAAGGCTTCTTTGGCGCGATCCGTGATTCCATGCCTGATTTCTGGGGCCGGCGTGTCATTGAACGACACACCGGCCATACGAAGCTCGAAGAGTTCGATTACCTGATGTACGGCCCGGATGACCGGGCGGGTGCGCTGGGGTTCGGCCTCAATGTGGAACCACCGGCCACACAGCGCCGGTTCAACCGCACCCTTGATCTGGAACGCCTACAGGCTACGGCCGACGCCATAATCAATGATGATCCAAATATTGCAGGCTCAGCTGCCAGGCAGGTCGAGGAGTTCATGTTGGTCGGCACATCAATGGGGGGTGCCCGGCCCAAAACTGTGGTGGAACAGGGACAGGACCTATGGATCGCCAAGTTCACCCGACATGATGACCGCTGGAACCATCCGCGCGTGGAGCATGGCCTGTTAAAGCTTGCCGAAGCCTGTGGCCTCACCGTGGCTGACAGCGACATCACAACGGCTGGCGGACGGGACCTTCTGCTCGTGCGCCGGTTCGACCGCGACCGGGTAGAAGACGGTTACCGGCGACACCGCATGGTCAGTGCGCTGACCCTGTTGCAAAGTGATGATGACCCGGTAGCGCGGCGGGACTGGTCCTACATCCTGCTTGCAGATGAAATCCGGCGTGTGAGTACGAAACCGGAAGCCGATCTGCGCGAGCTGTTCGCCAGAATGTGCTTCAACGCGGCAGTATCCAACCTGGACGACCATCCACGCAATCATGCCGTGCTGGCAAAAGGCCGGGACTGGCGTCTAAGCCCTGCCTTTGATCTGATGCCCACGCCCATGATCGCCATGGACAGGCGCGATCTTGCCATGGCGTGCGGCAGCGCCGGGCGCTATGCCAACCGCAAGAATCTTCTGAGCCAACATGGCCGCTTCCTGCTATCCGAAGAAGACGCGACAGCCTTTCTCGATCACATCGTTGAGACTGTGCGAAACGCGTGGCGGCCAACCATGCGGCGGGCGGGCGTCAGCGAGGCCGACTGCGAAGCCATCGCCACTGCCTTCCTTTACGAAGGATTCTTCTACGAAGAAGCGGCATAGAAGCCCCCTTCCCCCAATCGGGAGAGCGGGCGGTGAAGGGGAATTTTGGGGACGCCCTACACTTTTCCAGTTTCTAAGTAATCCTTTTAGAGCCGGTTCATAAGGCAAGAATGTCGAGGATAGATGCCTGCCCGCCATCGCGAGCTCAGGCCTGCCCGAGTCGAGATGGGGGTCAAATCTTTCTTCTTGACAAATGGAGTTGTCTCGCCCTGACGGGGTGCGCCTGACTAGTGTCTGATTGGGGACGTTCTCAACATTTAAACTTTGGGTTGCTATTAGGGAACTATTAGGGGACCTTGCTTTATGTTGCTGATGATTGATAACTTTAAATGTTGAGAACGTCCCTTGTGTTGCCTTACTGGTCTGAGAACCTTGACGCTAAACCTTGGCACGCGATCAGGATGGGACATCGAGACATCTGAAGATGGCGGCCTTGTGGCAGAGGTCTTCGCTTCAGTGCATCCCAGAAACAACAGGAAACTTGAGAAAGACATCCAGAAGGT
>DAOURD010000171.1:0-4509 GCA_030625295.1 Desulfobacterales bacterium
GATTTTATTGATGAAGGGAGAGAGAATATGAGTCCGATGACAAAGACGGTTGAAGGGAACGAAGCAGCAGCCCACGTGGCCTATGCCATGAGTGAGGTGGCAGCCATCTATCCGATTACTCCTTCGAGCAGTATGGGGGAGTACTGTGATGAATGGGCCGCCCATGGACGGAAGAATATCTTCGGGCAGGTCCTGAAAGTGATGGAGATGCAGTCCGAGGGAGGGGCGGCAGGCGCAGTTCACGGTGCCCTTTCCGCAGGGACACTATCCACAACCTTTACGGCATCCCAGGGCCTGCTGCTTATGATTCCGAACATGTACAAGATATCGGGCGAGATCATGCCGGCTGTGTTTCATGTCTCAGCCCGGGCGATTGCCGCTCATGCCCTTTCCATTTTCGGAGACCATTCGGATATCAATGCGGTCAAACAGACGGGCTTCTCCCTGCTTGCTTCGGCATCTGTTCAAGAAAACATGGATCTCGCCCTTGTGGCCCATCTTGCCAGTATCCGGGCAAGCCTTCCATTTCTTCACTTCTTTGACGGATTCAGGACATCTAATGAGATACAGAAGATAGCGTTTATTGATTATGATGATATGGCGAGCCTTGTAGATTGGGAGGCGATTGATGATTTCAGAAGCCGTTGTATGAATCCCGAATATCCCCAGTTAAGGGGCACGGCCCAGAATCCGGATATATTCTTCCAGAGCCGCGAGGGGTCGAATCCTTTCTACGAAGAGATCCCCTATATCGTCCAGGAAGAGATGCAAAAGGTGAGTGCCCTGACCGGCCGTTCATATGATCTTTTCGATTATGTGGGAGATCCTGAAGCGGACAGGATCATCATATCCATGGCATCGAGTTGTGATGTGATCGAGGAGACAGTGCATTACCTGAACGGAGTGGGCGAGAGGGTCGGGCTCATCAAAGTGCGGCTTTACCTCCCATTTTCAAAAGAACACTTTTTGAGGGCCCTTCCGGTTACAGGCAAAAGAATGGCGGTCCTGGACAGGACCAAGGCACCAGGGGCCGTGGGTGAGCCCCTGTATCAGGATGTGTGTACGGTCTTTCAGGAAAAAGCAGAAACCCCTGTCATTGTAGGGGGAAGATACGGCCTGGGAAGTAAGGATTTTACCCCCACGATGGTCAAGGCCGTGTTTGATAATCTCCGCGCATCAACTCCCAAAAACCATTTTACGGTGGGTATTGTGGACGATGTTTCACACACCTCCCTGGAACCTGGCGATGAAATCCATCCAACGGCTGAAGGCACGGTCCGATGCAAATTCTGGGGACTCGGAGCGGATGGCACGGTTGGGGCTAACAAAAACGCCATCAAAATCATCGGTGAAAATACCGACATGTACGCACAGGCATATTTTTCCTATGATGCCAAGAAGTCAGGCGGGATCACCATATCCCATCTCAGGTTTTCGCCTCAAAGGATCCAGTCTCCGTATTTGTTGACCCAGTCTGACTTTATTGCCTGTCATAATCCTGCATTTCTGACCCAGTATGATATCCTGGAAGGGATCAGGGAGGGAGGCTCCTTCTTGCTCAATTCGTCCTGGAGCGTCAAGGAGATGGGAACCAGGATTCCCGATCATATGAAGAGAACCATCGTTCAGAAAAAATTAGACCTCTACAATATTGATGCCGTCAAAATTGCTTCTGAAGTGGGTCTGGGCGGACGCATAAACATGGTCATGCAGGCGGCGTTTTTTCAGATCGCCAAGGTGATTCCTTCCCAGGAGGCACTCAAGTACATAAAGGAGGCTATCAAAAAGACTTACGGAAAAAAGGGTGAGAAGATTGTACAGATGAACATTGATGCCGTGGACAAGGCATTAGGTGCCTTGAAAAAAATCAAGGTCCCAAAATCGTGGGCCACAGCCGGCCATGAGGCATATCTTAAAGCGGATGAGCCTGAGTTCGTGCAAAAGGTCATGAGGCCCATGCTGGCTCAACAGGGGGACAAGCTCCCGGTGAGTGCCTTCAGCCCGGACGGTATATTCCCCACAGCGACGACCAGGTATGAAAAAAGAGGTGTTGCCCTCAACGTGCCAGAATGGATTCCGAAAAACTGTATACAGTGTAATCAATGCGCCTTTGTTTGTCCCCATGCCGTGATTCGTCCGGTCCTGGCACATGAAGGGGACCTCGATAATGCCCCAAAAGATTTTGTGACCTTGAAGGCCATGGGGAAAGAATTGAAGGGATTGCGGTTCCGGATTCAGATCAGCCCCCTTGATTGCACGGGCTGCGGGAACTGTGCTGATATCTGTCCGGCCAAGAAAAAGGCCCTGGTGATGCGACCACTGGCCACGCAAACAGAGGTACAGGTTCCTAATCATAAATTCTCTACTGAACTCCCTATCATGGACGATGTGATTCCTGCCACCTCGGTTAAGGGAAGCCAGTTTCGGCAGCCTCTCTTTGAGTTCTCCGGGGCCTGTCCCGGCTGTGGTGAAACTCCCTACGTAAAGCTCATCACCCAGTTGTTTGGTGATCGCATGATGATCGCCAATGCCACTGGTTGTTCCTCCATTTTTGGTGGATCTGCACCGAGTTGCCCGTATACGGTCAATGAAAATGGGCACGGTCCTGCCTGGGCTAACTCCCTTTTCGAGGACAATGCAGAGTATGGCTTTGGAATGGAGTTAGGTGTGACTCAGAGGCGAGACAAGCTAACTGACCTTATTCGCGAGGCCCTGACTACCGGGCTTTCAAAAGAGTTGAAAGAGGCGTTTGAGGGATGGCTGGAGAACATGCATGACGCCGATAGATCCAGGGAGTATGGGCGCAAGATAGAAGAACTTACCGAACTTGAGATGGTCAATCAAGAGAATTCCGCCCATGCCCTGCTTTCCGACATCCTTGATCGAAGTGATTACCTTGTCAAGAAATCGATCTGGGTCTTTGGTGGTGATGGCTGGGCCTATGACATCGATTATGGCGGGTTGGATCATGTGATTGCCATGGGCCATGACATCAATATTCTGGTCCTGGATACAGAGGTCTATTCCAACACCGGTGGCCAGTCTTCAAAGGCAACACCCACGGGAGCTGTGGCCAAGTTTGCAGCAGGTGGCAAACCGACCCGTAAGAAAGACCTGGGCAGGATGGCTATGACCTACGGCTACGTGTATGTAGCATCTGTTGCAATGGGTGCCAGCAAGAATCAACTGATGAAGGCATTGATTGAGGCCGAAACCTACCAGGGACCATCTCTGATTATCGCCTATGCGCCCTGTATCAGCCACGGCATCAACATGGGCAGGAGCCAGCACGAGGAGAAGCGGGCCGTGGAGTCGGGTTACTGGACCCTGTACCGGTATGACCCCAGACGAAAAAAAGCAGGGGAAAACCCCTTTATCCTTGATTCCAAAGAACCAAAAGGTGATTTTCAGGAATTCCTCATGGGCGAGGTGCGCTACTCCAGCCTGACAAGAACCTTCCCGGAAAACGCGAAAGCACTTTTTCAAAAGGCCGAGGAGGACATGAGAGAAAGGTATGAGACGTATAGGCAGATGGCGGGGCAGGAGAAAGCTGAAAGGGGAAAGGGGAAAGGGGAAAGCTGAAAGCTGAAAGGTCAACGCTGAAAGGTCAAGGCTCCAGGCTTCAAAACCTGACCTGAACAGACAGGCCGCTTGGGCGGGTGCCCCGAGCGGCCTTTTTTGTGTGAAAATGCATAGCGCACAGAGCATAGCGCATAGCGTTTCATGCCAAGCTATGCTATTATTATTTATTGTGATGCTGCATTTTGCTGAGTCATGGCGGTTAGTTCACTTTAGGCACTTTAGTTCACTTTAGGCACTCTCAATTGAACTATGAAACACACCATTACTTTTGAGCCAGACAATGTTGAGATCCGCGTTGACAAGGGGACTAACCTCTTAGAGGCGGCCCTTGCGGCTGGCGTCCACATCAATGCTACATGCGGCGGGCAGGGTGTTTGCGGCAAGTGCCGCGTGATGATCGAGGCAGGGGAGGTTGATAGCGAAAAGACTGAGAAGATAAGTCAGGAAGAATACGAACAGGGATGGCGGCAGGCGTGTAGAACCTCTGTGATTTCAGACTGCACCGTGCAGGTTCCTCTTGAGTCAAGGGGCCTGAGACGTGTCGTGGCCCAGAAACTCGACATGGGCAAGGCGGAGCGCAAGATTGCCGACCTTGAGACAATACCCCTGGCCGAGGGCTGGCAGTTTGACCCCATGGCCATCAAGGTGCCCCTTCGACTCACTGCGCCTACGCTACAGGACAACGTGAGTGACCTGTCGCGTTTTTCCGCGGGGCTCAGACAGCAGCATGATATAGAAAATATCTCTGTGGACATACAATGCCTGAAAATCATGCCGAACATCTTGAGGACAAGTGACTGGTCTGTCACAGCCACCCTTATGGCAGATCCAGCACCGAATACGCTTCTATCCCGAAAAGACAAAGACCGGCCCTTGAAGCTGGTGCGCATGGAACGCGGGGATACGTCTGAGCAGAATCTTGCCATT
>DAOURD010000305.1:0-3332 GCA_030625295.1 Desulfobacterales bacterium
AATTGACCTCTACACATCGACTGCTCAAGCCACATCTGAAGATCATGCCTCCAGAGTGTGGGAAGTCTCGGTTTCATTAAAGGGAGAGCCCTTATCCGTTACTCTTGAATTTAGTGTGGGTTTTCACTTTAAGTATATCTATGACCAGGTTTTGCTTAAGGCGCTCAAAGAGCTTTCCTGCTATGTGCAAAAGCAATGGCAGGCCAGTGAAGCCGACCGTGCTGCGAGGCTGAAGGTAATCGAGCAATTGGGAGAGAAACTGGAAGCATCTGAGTCAGACCGTGTTGCCCTTGTGGAACTTATTCAGGCACACGAAAAGATCTTCACAGGTTCACTGCTTGGATTACTGCGTTATCGAAGAGCAATCAAAAAAAGCATGAATACGCAGAGAAAGAATGATGCCTTTCCAAGGCAGTGGGCCGATCCCCAAAAATTAGGAGTATTCACAGCAGAGGGGAAAGGGGCAAAAGAGGATGAATCCTTTGCGGTCTCCGTGCCTGGGGCCAGCGCGTCACAAGAAATCAAGGATATGAGTATGAAAGCATCGGGTGAAAAACTTCCCTTAATCAGTATAGTAGTTCCGTCCTTCAACCAGGGAAGATTCCTGAGAGAAGCGCTGGACAGCATATTTCGTCAGAACTACCCGCACCTGGAAGTGATCGTCATGGATGGCGGCTCAACTGACCAGAGTGTTGATATTATCAGGAAATATGAGGAAGGGGTTGCCCTCTGGGTCAGTGAGCCAGATGAAGGGCAAAGCCACGCGATCAATAAGGGGTTTGAAAGAAGTTCAGGGGAGATTGTCGCCTGGATCAATGCGGATGATTTCTATCTTCCGGGTGCCTTTGAGGCGATTGCAAGGGCGTATCAAGAAAACCCGGCAGCCTCTTTCTATTTCGGGGATGGATGGCGAGTGGATGAGGACGGACGGTCCAAGGGCGGGTTTTTCCCTGACCATCACGTGTGTTTTGACCGCATTGGCCTAATTTTTGGTCTTAATTATATCTTACAGCCAGCCACCTTTATAAACAGGAACTATTTTAGCAAGGCAGGGTTTCTTAATCCCTCCCTACGGTACGGAATGGACACCGATTTATGGATCAGATTGTCTGGAATCACTCCTCCTGAGCCTGTCTCAGCATTTCTGGCAGCTTCACGGGAATATGGCGTTACAAAGACCTCGAAAGGCTCTTTTGAAAGGGTAGAAGAATTGAGAAGGATTGCTCAAGACTATAGCGGTTTGTCCATGACGCCCGGCACAATGTGCTATTTTCTAGATACATTCCACAGGCTTGTCAGTGACCGGGAAGATGTTTACCCTAAGTCGTTTAAAAGGCAAGTCGAAATTTTCTGGGGAGAGACAGCAAAGCTCATGAGTAATTTCGGATGTCGGACCGATGGATTCCCCATGCTATCTGAACCCCAGGGCGAGAAGGATAAACAATAATTATGAATTATAGTTGGTTGGACCCCAAAGCTTATGAAAATTGGCATTGAACTAAGGCAGATCACTCTGGGAGATTCTGGTGGTATATCGGTACTCATAAAGGGGGTACTGGAAACGCTGTTTGCCTGTGCTCCCGATCACCAGTTCGTGGTTTTTTGCACCATCTTTAACAGGAGCCTCCTGAAGTGGATACCTGGTAATGTCAAGGTGATTACCTTTCCCTGTGCAACTTTCTTCTCAGAAGTTGACAGCGCCTGCGTTGACGAGGGAATCGAGGTCGTTGTGCGGAGTTACCCAATGGATGATGATTTAGGCTTTCCGTTGTCTAAGCAGGTCTTTATCGTGCCCGATATTCAGCATGAGTTTTTCCCGGAGTTTTTTGCACCTGAAGTAGCACGAGATAGGCGTATTTCCTTCAACAGGGCATTAAGCCTGGCCGGGGCCGTTGGCACGTTGAGTGGCTTTACCAGGAAAACAATTCAAGAACATGAGTGGACAAAGTGCCAGGACATTTTTCTTATAAGTCCAGGATTGCCGGAGGAGCATAAGAGCTGTTCATCTTCGGCCCTTTCTCCTGAAGAAGCAAAGCTTATTCCTCAGGGAGAATTCTTTCTTTATCCTGCAAATTTGTGGCCCCACAAGAATCATCGGAATATCTTGACCGCGTTTGAAGCTTTTACTCAAAAAACCGGGAGAGAAATTAGTTTTGTTTTTACGGGTCATCCGGATGGGTGGGCTCAACTTGAATCGCAGTTTTCTAATCTACCGATTTACCATCTTGGATTCGTTAGTTGGCAGTTACTTAGCATACTATACAAGCGGGCAAAGGCATTAGTGTTTTTCTCATTCTACGAAGGTTTCGGCATACCCCTGCTGGAGGCTTTTAACGCTGGAATCCCTGTGATCTGTAGCAACACTACAAGTCTACCTGAGGTGGGAGGAGAAGCCATACTGACATGTGATCCAGGCGACGTAAGAGCTATGAGTGATCTGATGGCTCAAATAGTTGAGGACGACAAACTAAGGCAGCGGATGGTTTGTGATGGTAAAAAACGTTTGAGTAAGTACACTTGGAAACAGTCGGCCCTAAACCTTTTGCATGCGTGTCAACGGGTGGCAGCAAAGTCACAAAAGGGTATATTTGGACTGTCCTCTAATGCATCCGCAATCGATTCTCCACTGGTTTCAATCGTAACTCCCTCCTACAATCAAGGAAGATTTCTAAAACGTACACTGGAGAGTGTATTGAACCAGAGCTATCCGAACATCGAATATATTGTCATTGATGGCGGGTCAACAGATGATTCTGTCGAAATTCTGGAATCTTATGGTGAAAGAATTCATTGGATTTCTGAACCGGACCAAGGGCAGGCCCACGCCATTAATAAAGGGTTCGCTCTTTCAAGGGGGGAGTTCCGAGGGTATCTCAACTCAGATGATGTGCTATTGCCCCAGGCCGTTGAAAAGGTGGTGGATCATTTCCATCGTCACCCTGACTGCGATCTTGTTTACGGCAAGGCAACGTATATTGACGAATATGACCGTTCGGTCGGCATGTATAATGTCGATGACTACTCATTTCGTAGGCTAATGCAAGACTGTTGCATTTGTCAGCCTGCAGCTTTTTGGCAGAGGAGGATTTCGGAAAAAATAGGGGCGTTCAACCAGGACCTCAAATACGCCATGGACTATGAGTACTGGTTACGAATTGATCGAGCTGGCGGGCATGTAGACCATATTCACGAATTCCTGGCGTGCTCCAGGGTCTATCCTGAGACCAAGACTCTATCTGCCCGAAGGCAGATCTACCAGGAAATTTTTGAGATTTGCCAGAAACAGGGCGGATACGTTGACTTAAACTATTTTTTTGGCCTGTGGCACTACC
>DAOURD010000205.1:0-4246 GCA_030625295.1 Desulfobacterales bacterium
ATCACAATAGCAAGAAAGGTTACAAGACATAATCCCAAGAGCAACCAGGTCCATTTTGACCTGATTATTTTCTTGTAATTAACGTCTCGGAATTTCTACAACATATTGACATCATAGATGTTTATTGGCCCTATTGCAAACTCGATCAGGGAATGATGGAACAGTGGAATGATGTGAAATATAGGAATAAGAACAAAACACCTTTTAAACCCAATATTCCATTATTCCACCATTCCAATATTCCAATTGCGGAGCTAAGCGGAGCTAAGTTCAGATATGTGTCCACGGAATCATTGGTTTCACCTTTATTTTGCATCTTACAACTTTACACTGGATTGTACAAGGACGCAATTGTGGGAATTACGAATTTTGGCTTTGGAAATACCGGCTTTTTACACGGGAAAACTACTGACCTGACCAAGCGGGCCGCAGGCGGAGTACCAAAAGAAAAGATTAGATGGTGTGGTTCCCGATGAAATATTCCAACTGAGATATCTGATTAAGAGTCAACTCCCCAAATTCCACACCACATCGCCTTGTTGTTGTAAAGCTGTAAGCGACTTCGTTAGCTATTTCGAAATCCGAAATGGCTTTAAACGGTACCCTGCCCAAATAAAAACCAATATTGGCCAATGATATGCCTAAATTAGAGGATACGTCTGGCGGCAGTTCGTTACCAGTATAACGAAACGCAAGCCCACCCCTGCTTATATCTATAATCTGACCCCAATTGTCAAAATGAGGTGTGAGCACAGCAAATGTACCGTCCTGGACCTGAAAACGCTTATGTTTCCTTCGTTCAACTATCTCTTTCCTCTTGGTCACGTTATCCATTTCTCAATCCTCATTATGTTCCCTCATTATGTTCATAGGAATCCTGCATTTCTGGATGAGAGGGAAAAGGCACTTCGACCTCACCATAGACAAGGACCTGAAGTGCATAACGGAATACGTGCTGAACTTATAGTTTTCAAGATAATGTTTTTGGATTAGCTCACAGTATGATTTTCAGAGAGACACTTTATCCCCAACATTCCATTGTTCCACTATGAGCGCAAGGTTGCGCCTGACGGCTTGAGAACATTACACTTCGTGTCCATCATTCCATACTAATGGCACAGAAAATGGCCAGTGAAAAATAAATGATTCCAACGAGTTGTAGAATTTCCGAGACGTTTATGGCCATTTCAAGTAAGACGCTCTTTAACGCTGCACTGGCAGCGACAACCGGCGTGCTGCTAACTGCCTCGTTTCCGCGAATCGGTTGGGAATTCCTCGCCTGGGTAGCCTTTATTCCACTTCTCTATTGCATAAAGGATACCACTCCTCTGGCAAGTTTTAAGCTCGGATTCCTCGCCGGACTGGTCCATTATACCACGCTTCTTTACTGGATTGCGGGCGTCATACACCATTATGGTCAACTGCCGAGCGCCCTGTGTGTCGTCATACTCATGCTACTTGTGCTCTACCTCAGCCTATATCCGGGACTCTTTGCAATGGTTATCGGCAAACTCCGGGCAAGATCCCTCCCGTATTATTTGACAGCGCCCTTTTTTTGGACTGCCCTGGAATATGTCAAGTCATTTTTCCTGTCTGGCTTTCCATGGGAAAACTTTGGTCACTCGCAATATAACCGGTTGCAACTGATTCAGATTTCAGATATATTAGGTGTATATGGCTTGTCAGCCCTCATAATGGCCGTCAATGCCGTGCTCTTTGAAACCTGGGGTAGCATTTCAAGGAACAGGGCCTTTGCCTGGAAGCCCATCCTGAGCGTTGCCTTGGTGATAGGTGGTTTTTTGACCTACGGCACCTGGCGCATAGGAAAAATCGACAGGGCTGCTGAGGCCGCGCCCAAGCGTGTTATTGCCCTGGTGCAGGGAAATATTGACCAGTTTAAAAAGTGGCTGCCTTCTTTTCAACATGAGACCCTCCAACGCTATGGCACCTTGTCTGCTGCTGCTTTGAAGGCCGGTCCTGACCTTATAATATGGCCGGAGACAGCGCTTCCGTTTTACTTTCTATACGACCAGAACCTCACAAGAGAGACGCTGGAGATAGTTCGCACCTGCAGAGTCTATTTTGTTCTTGGAAGCCCCTCTTTTCGCAAGACCGGTCAAAAAATCCGCTACTATAACAGCGCTTACCTGGTTGATCCCTGTGGCAAAGTTGTGGGAAAATATGATAAGGTACATTTAGTGCCCTATGGTGAATATGTTCCTCTCAAGCGCTATTTTCCTTTCCTGGGAAAGATGGTGGAGGCTGTGGGGGATTTTGACTCCGGCAGCATGGGCCAGGTCCTGTTGTGGGGGCGGGAAAAGATTGGGGTCTTGATCTGTTTCGAGGCGATCTTTCCGGAACTGGCCCGTTCAATGGTCCAAAACGGCGCTCAACTGTTGATCAACATCACAAACGATGCCTGGTTTGGGAGGTCAAGCGCGCCTTACCAGCATCTTTCTATGGTGGTATTTAGGGCAGTTGAAAACCACCTGGCCGTGGCCAGAGCGGCCAATACCGGTATTAGCGCCTTTGTCGATCCTGTAGGCAGGCTCCTGGATGAAACGCCCCTGTTTGAAGAGGCGATTCGAACCCGTTCACTCCCGATGATGAATTACAAGAGCTTCTATGCTCGCCACGGCGATGTTTTTGCCATAGGATGTGTTTTTATTACTGTGGTTTTGTGTGTAATCTCTGTTCGGAGTAAACGGCAGATTCTAAGTTGATGGTACAGGAATCTTTTTCTACCGACATTCGTGAAAGGGATGTGGTTGCGCAGCTCGTTACGTGGATCGTTGATCGGATTTCGACTCTGGGATTTTCCGGGTTAAGTTCTGACCACTGACCACTGACCACTGACCACTGACCACTGACAAAGGAGGTACTACCATGTCACTTGAATTAAAAAGCAAAATCGAATCTGTTCGCAATAGACTGGAACAATTCAGGGGTTATCTTTGACTTAGATGGAAAACAGAAACGGCTCAACGAAATCGAAGGAATCATATCTAAGAACGGCTTTTGGGATGCTCCTGAGAAAACCAAAGAGATCCTGAAAGAAAGAACGACTCTTTCCGATACAATCAATTCCTGGCAAAAGCTCCACCATGAGCTGGAAGACGCTGAGGTGCTTTTAGGCCTTGCCATAGAAGAGGATGATGAGGCCACCATCCAGGAGGTCGCTGAAACACTTCAGGGGCTGCAAGATGCCATTCATCAAATGGCTCTGACACGGGTGCTAAGTGGCAAAGACGATGTCAGGAATGCTATTCTCTCAATTAATGCTGGCGCAGGGGGAACTGAAGCCCAAGACTGGGTCGAGATGCTCTTCCGTATGTACCTGCGCTGGGCTGAACGAAAGAATTACAAGACCTCCGTTGTCGATTTCCAGCCCGGTGAAGAAGCTGGCATCAAGAGCGTCACTTTTATTGCCAGTGGTCCTTATGCTTACGGTTATTTGAAGAGCGAGACCGGTATCCATCGCCTTGTGCGCATATCCCCATTCGATGCCAGTAATCGTAGACACACCTCCTTTGCCTCGGTCTCTGTGTCTCCGGAAGTCAACGAGGAGGTTGTCATAAAGATTGACGAAAAAGATCTGCGGATCGACGTCTTCCGTTCCGGCGGTGCAGGCGGTCAGCACGTCAACAAAACCAGTTCTGCTATCCGCCTGACCCATTTGCCAACAGGGATCGTGGTACAGTGTCAGCAGGAGTCTTCACAGTACCGAAACAAGGCAATTGCTATGAAGGTCTTGAAGTCACGACTGTATGAACACGAACAAAGGAAAAGGGCCGATGAAAAGCAAGCGCTCTATGAAAAGAAGGAAGAGATCGCCTGGGGAAGTCAGATCAGGTCCTATACCCTGCAGCCCTATCAGATGGTCAAAGACCATCGAATCGATCTTGGGATAGGAAATGTCAACGATGTTCTGGATGGGAACCTGGATCCCTTTATAGAGGGGGTGCTTCTGGCAAGAACTTAGAATTGGAGTATTGGAGTGATGGAGTATTGGAGTAATGGGTAAAGACATAGGATTTCTTCCGCTGTTACTAACCAATACTCCAATACTCCAGTACTCCAGTACTCCAAGCTTTCTAAGGGGGGCGTTATGGCTAAGATACTGTTCGTCGATGACGAAGAAAGCATCAGGACCCTTTGCTCGGAAGAGCTGAAAGAAGAGGGCTACGAAGTCATCACAACTGGCAAATGTAAGGACGTGTTGGAACTGATCATCTCTGCGCGGCCC